>NZ_JAKUGE010000014.1:0-98873 GCF_022663795.1 Bacillus cereus group sp. BfR-BA-01349 | reverse complement strand
CAAAACTAAAAGGATTGTCCCCTGTGCAATACAGAGTTCAATCCTTAGTAGCTGCTTAATATATTTGTCTAATTTTTTGGGTTCAGTTCACCCCGCGGTCGTCTTTTTTCGTGTTACGCTGTGATCCAAGCTTCGTTAGTTGGATTTTTACGCCACTCTTGTAATTTTTTTGTTTCAGCTTGTCCGATCATACCTTTTTCTGCTGCAACTTCAGTTAATGTACTGTAATCACTTAAAGAATATGATGCTACGTTAGCTGCTTCTAGTTTTTCTTTTCCTGCTTCTAACTCGTATGTGAAGATTGATACGATTCCTAATACTTCACATCCAGCTTCGCGAAGTGCTTCTACACATGTAATTGCACTACCGCCAGTTGAAATTAAGTCTTCTACTACTACAACTTTTTGACCTTTTTCAGCTTTTCCTTCGATTTGGTTCCCTTTACCGTGACCTTTTGCTTTACTGCGTACGTAGCACATTGGTAAATCCATACGATCGCTTACCCATGCAGCGTGCGCAATACCAGCAGTTGCTGTTCCTGCAATAATTTCTACAGTTGGGAAGTGCTCTTTAATTAACTCTTCTAATCCAGCTGCAATCGCTTGACGTACTTTTGGATAAGATAAAGTTAAACGGTTATCACAATAAATTGGTGATTTCATACCTGAAGACCATGTGAATGGATCGTTCGGTTGTAAAAATACTGCTCCAATTTCTAATAAATGCGATGCGATTTCTTTTTTCATACTGTTACACCTTCCCACTGTTGTTTTACTGTTTTATACGCTTCAAGCGGATTTTCTGCTTTTGTAATACTACGTCCAACTACGATGTAGCTTGAGCCAAGTTCCCTCGCACGTTTCGGTGTTGCTACGCGCACCTGGTCATTTACATCATCGCTTGCAAGACGAATCCCCGGTGTTACTGTTACAAATTCATTTCCGCATACTTCACGTAATTTTGGAACTTCAAGTGTTGAACAAACAACGCCATCAAGTCCACTTTCTTTCGTTAGTTTTGCATAATGAGCAACCGCTTCTTCTAACGTTTTCTCAATGCCGATCTCTTTTTTCATCATAGCTTCCGAAGTGCTTGTTAGTTGTGTAACTGCAATACAAATCGGTCTCTCTTTTCCTTCTTGCTTACCTTCCTCTAATCCCTCAATCGCAGCTTTCATCATACTGCTTCCCCCAGCAGCATGAACATTTACCATATCAACATCTAGACTAGCTAGGCTACGCATAGCGCTTTTTACTGTATTCGGAATATCATGAAGTTTTAAATCTAGAAAAATCTTATGTCCTTTTTCTTTTAAGTACGTAATAATCGCAGGGCCTTCTTTGTAAAATAACTCCATACCAACTTTGACAAATAACTTTTCCCCTTCAAAGTGGCGCAAGAATTGTTCTACATCTTGTTTCCCTGGAAAATCTAATGCAACGATTAACGACTGTGACATGTTTGCTTCCAGCTCCTTCCTTGACATTCCGAAATGTGATCAAATCCTAATTCATCTAGTAATGCTGGTAACTCTTCAATAATTGTCGGACATACGAACGGATCAATAAAGTTCGCTGTACCTACTGCAACTGCGCTTGCGCCAGCATAGAAGAATTCAATTACATCTTCCGCTGTCTCAATACCACCCATTCCGATAATCGGAATGTTTACCGCTTGGCTTACTTCATGTACCATGCGAATTGCTACTGGCTTAATCGCAGGACCTGATAATCCACCTGTACGGTTTGCTAAAATTGGTTTAGCTGTTTTTAAATCTAGACGCATACCAAGCAATGTATTAATCATCGTTAAACCATCTGCACCTGCATTTTCAATCGCTTTTGCAATTTCCACAATGTTTGCCACGTTCGGTGACAACTTCACGTATACAGGTACTTCAGAAACCTCTTTTACTCGCTTCGTTAAATCAGCAGCAATTTCAGGATTTGTACCAAAGGCGATACCACCTGTTTTTACGTTCGGACAAGAAATGTTTAATTCTAGTGCATGGACATTAGGCGCTTTAGAAATTTCCTTCGCAACCGCTACGTAATCCTCAGCTTGTGAGCCTGCAACGTTCGCAATAATTGGAAGGTCAAATTGTTCTAACCATGGTAATTCCGAATTCATTACTTTGTCTAATCCCGGGTTTTGAAGTCCGATTGCATTTAGCATGCCGCCTGGTGTTTCAGCAACACGAGGCGTTGGATTTCCATAACGTGGTTGTTCTGTCGTCGCTTTAATCATGATTGATCCTAGTACACTTAAATCGTAAAACTGTGCATATTCACGACCAAACCCAAAGCATCCAGATGCCGGTATAATTGGATTTTTTAACGATAATCCTGGTAATTCAACTTGCAATCTGTTCATAGTACAACCTCCCCGATTGGAAATACTGGTCCGTCGCTACACACCTTCTTGTAAGAATGTCCACTTGGATCTTCTTGTAAGTGGCATACACATGCGAAACAAGCTCCAATACCACAGCCCATACGTTCTTCTAATGAAATATAGGCTTTTTTCTCTTTGTAACGTCCTTCTAATGCACGAAGCATCGCTAACGGACCACATGAATAAAGAATATCAAAGTCAATTCCGTAATTATCAATTACATCTGTGACAAATCCTTTTGTACCGTGTGTACCGTCTACTGTTGCAACGTACGTATCACCAAGTTCTGCAAATTTTTCTTCATAGAAAACTACATCTTTCGTTTGAAAACCTAGGATGTGAATTACGCGTACCCCTTTTGCAACGAGGCGCTGCGATAATTCATAAAGTGGTGGTACACCAATTCCCCCGCCTACGAGTAAAGCTGTTTGACCAGCTTCTGCTTCTTCTACAGGAAAACCGTGTCCTAATGGTCCTAGTACATCTACCATTTCCCCTTGTTTTCTAGTTGCTAATGTTTTTGTCCCTTGTCCTTCCGCACGGTATAGCATTGTAAATTCGTTCTTCTCTTGATTTACATTACAAATACTAATCGGGCGGCGCAGAAGGGGCGCAATGCCCTCTGCTACCTTAATGTGTACAAACTGCCCTGGTTCGTTCATTTGCTGTACTAATGTTCCTTGAAGCACTAATTCGTAAATGTTTTTTGCGATTTCTTTTTGATTAACGACGATCATATTTTGCTTTTGCATCATGCATGTACCACCTCGTGACGCTTTGTTTGCGTAATTTCTTTCATTGAATGAGCTGAGAATGTCATAGATTCTAATACTCGTAAGATTGCTCTCGTTGTATCAAGTGATGTTAAGCAAGCTACACCATTTTCTACTGATTCACGGCGAATGCGGAAACCATCACGCGCTGGTTGTTTACCTTTTGTTAGCGTATTGATTACAAACTGTGCTTTTCCTTGACGGATAATATCTAGTAAGTTGTATTCTTCAGAATCAATTTTGTTTACAACTTGTACTGGAATATTTTTCTCTTCTAACGATTGTGCTGTTCCAGCTGTTGCTAATAAGTTATAGCCGATTTCATGGAAACGTTTTGCAATTTCCATCGCCTCTTCTTTATCTTTATCCGCTACAGTAATGATTACTGATCCGTGCGTTGGGATGTTAATTCCAGAAGCAACTAGCCCTTTGTATAATGCTTTTTCAAGCGTTAAATCTTTACCCATTACTTCCCCTGTTGATTTCATTTCAGGTCCTAATGTTGTATCAACTGAGCGTAGTTTCGCGAATGAGAATACCGGAGCTTTTACATATACTTCTTTCTCTTCTGGGTGATAGCCCGTTCCGTATCCTTGCTCTACTAGGTCTTGCCCTAAAATAACTTTCGTTGCAACGTTTGCCATTGGTACACCAGTAATTTTACTTAAGAATGGTACTGTACGGCTCGCACGTGGATTTACTTCAATTACGTACACTTGATCTTTGAATACTACAAACTGGATATTTAGTAATCCAACAATGTTTAATCCTTTTCCAAGTGCAATTGTATGTTCAATAATTTGTTCTTTTAATTTTTCAGATAAGCTTTGTGGTGGATATACTCCAATTGAGTCACCAGAGTGAACTCCAGCGCGTTCAATATGTTCCATAATACCTGGAATGAATACATTCTCACCGTCTGAAATTGCATCTACTTCAATTTCTTTACCAACCATGTAACGGTCGATTAATACTGGGTGATCTGCGTGAACTTTAACTGCATTTTTCATGTAGTGCAGTAGTTCTTCTTGACGGTATACGATTTCCATCGCACGTCCACCTAGTACGTAAGATGGTCTTACTAATACTGGGTAACCAATTTTGTCAGCGATTGCTACTGCTTGCTCTACAGTCGTTGCTGTTTTACCAACTGGTTGCGGGATACCAAGTTGTGTTAGCGCTGCTTCAAACTTATCACGATCTTCTGCGCGGTCTAAATCTTCAAGTGATGTTCCTAAGATTTTCACACCGTGAGCTTCTAATTTAGCAGCTAAGTTAATTGCCGTTTGTCCACCGAACTGAACGATAACACCTTCTGGTTTTTCTAAATCGATAATGTGCATTACATCTTCAATCGTTAATGGTTCAAAGTATAATTTGTCAGAAATACTGAAGTCTGTTGAAACTGTTTCTGGGTTGTTATTAACAATGATTGCCTCATATCCAGCTTCTTTAATTGCCCATACTGAGTGAACTGTTGCGTAGTCAAACTCAACACCTTGACCAATGCGGATCGGACCAGATCCTAGAACTACTACACTCTTACGATCTGTTACAATCGATTCATTTTCGTCCGCATATGTGCTGTAGTAATATGGCGTTGCAGATTCAAACTCTGCCGCACAAGTATCTACCATTTTGAATACTGGCATCATATTATTTTCTTTACGCATATCGTAAATTTCGCGCTCCGTTTTGTTCCAAGCTGCTGCAATGTAGTGATCGCTGAAGCCCATTTCTTTTGCAGTTTGTAGTACTTCCATATTTCCTACGTTCGCTTTTACTTCACGTTCCATATTTACGATGTTTTCAACTTTTTGTAAGAAGAAGAAGTCCATTTCACACCATTCATTGATTTCTTCTTTCGTTACACCTTGGCGAATTGCTTCTGCTACAATAAACAGTCGTTCATCATCCGCTTTAATGATACGTTTTTTCATCGTTTCTTTATCAAGTTCTTTTAAGTGCTCTAATTCTAAGTGATAAATGCTAAGCTCTAAAGAACGAACTGCTTTTAGTAATGATTCTTCTAAGTTACGTCCGATTGACATAACTTCACCAGTTGCTTTCATTTGTGTTCCAAGCGTTCTGTTCGCTGATTCAAACTTATCAAACGGCCAACGTGGAATTTTTGAAACAACATAGTCTAACGCTGGCTCGAAACAAGCGTAAGTTTTTTGTGTTACTGGGTTTACAATTTCATCTAACGTTAAGCCGACTGCAATTTTTGCTGCTAATTTCGCAATTGGATATCCAGTTGCTTTAGATGCTAGTGCAGATGAACGACTTACACGTGGATTTACTTCAATTACATAGTATTGGAAGCTATATGGATCAAGCGCAAGTTGAACGTTACATCCGCCTTCAATTCCTAGTGCACGAATAATTCGTAATGAAGTGTTACGTAACATTTGATATTCACGGTCGCTTAGCGTTTGGCTCGGTGCTACTACAATCGAATCACCTGTGTGAACACCAACTGGATCGATGTTTTCCATGTTACATACTACAATCGCGTTATCATTTGAATCACGCATTACTTCATATTCAATTTCCTTACAGCCAGCAATACTTTTCTCTAATAAACATTGTGTTACTGGACTATGTTTTAAACCACTTGTTACGATTTCAATTAGCTCTTCTTCGTTATGGCAAATTCCGCCGCCCGTTCCTCCTAATGTGAACGCTGGTCGAACGATTACTGGATAACCAATTTCGTTTACAAATCCATATGCTTCATCAAGGTTATGAATAATTTCACTTGGTGGTGTTGGTTCATTTAAATCTTGCATTAATGTACGGAATAAATCACGATCTTCCGCTTGCTCGATTGCTGATAATTTTGTTCCTAAAATTTCAACTCCGCACTCGTCAAGTACGCCTGATTTTGCAAGTTCAACAGCCATGTTTAAACCTGTTTGACCACCTAATGTTGGTAGGATTGCATCAGGACGTTCTTTACGAATAATACGGCTTACGAATTCTAATGTTAATGGCTCGATGTATACTTTATCTGCTGTTGCAGTATCCGTCATAATTGTTGCTGGGTTAGAGTTAACAAGGATTACTTTGTAACCTTCCTCTTTAAGAGATTGACAAGCTTGTGTACCAGAGTAGTCAAACTCCGCTGCTTGCCCAATTACAATTGGTCCTGATCCGATTACTAAAATTGTGTTAATGTCTAGGCGTTTTGGCATAACTCTTCCCCTTCTTTCTTGAAGTTTTCAATCATTGTTAAGAAATCTTCGAATAAATCATTTGCATCTTCTGGTCCCGCTGAAGCTTCTGGATGATATTGTACTGTAAATGCTGGGAACTTCTTATGACGAAGACCTTCTACCGTTCCATCGTTTAAAGCAACATGTGTAATTTCAAGATCTGTATTTTCAACTGATGCTTCTTCTACTGCGTATCCGTGGTTTTGAGATGTAATTGCTACTTTTCCAGTTGCAAGATTTTTTACTGGATGGTTTAAACCACGGTGACCAAATTTCAACTTACTTGTATTTGCACCTGATGCTAGAGCGAACAATTGATGTCCTAGGCAAATTCCGAATAAAGGAACTTTACCGATAATGTCTTTTAACATTTCAATTGCTTCTGGTACATCTTTCGGATCTCCAGGTCCATTACTTAACATAATTCCATCTGGGCTAAGGCGTAAAATTTCTTCTGCTGTTGTGTTGTAAGGAACTACAATTACATCACAGTCACGCTTATTTAATTCTCGTAAAATACCATGTTTCATACCGAAGTCTACTAGTACAACTCGGTGACCACGACCTGGGCTTGGGTATGGATCTTTCGTTGATACGCGTTTTACATGATCTGTAAATACTGTCGCTTTTAATTGACTTACAATGTACTCTACATCTGCATCCATATTACAAAGGCGTCCGCGTAATGTACCGTATTGACGAATTTTTCTCGTTAATTTTCTCGTATCAATCCCTGCTAATCCTGGGATATTTCTTTCGTTCAAGTAATCATTTAACGAAATTTCATTACGGAAGTTTGATGGATGATCACAAATTTCGTTTACGATTAAACCATTTACAGATGGGTGAATGGATTCAAAATCGTCACGGTTAATGCCGTAGTTTCCGATTAATGGGTACGTGAATGTTACGATTTGACCGCAATATGATGGATCAGATAATGTTTCTTGATATCCAGTCATTCCTGTTGTAAATACAACCTCACCTGACTTTTCGATTTCGCCTCCGAAACCTGTTCCAATTAATACTGTTCCATCTTCTAAGATAAGTTGTCTTTTCATACTAATGCACTCTCCTTTTGCCATGCGATCTTACCACCAACGATTGTCATTACCGGCCATCCTTGGCATTTCCAACCTGCGAATGGTGTATTTTTTCCTTTTGATAAGAATGTTGTTGGGTCAATCTCTTCTTCTTGTTCTAAATCAATGATTGTAATATCAGCTGTTCTACCTTCTTTCAGGCGACCTGCTTCTAAGCCGAATGTATCAGCTGGCTTTTCTGTTAAGAATTGAATTAATTGTTCTAATGTAATAATTCCTTTTTTCACAAGGTTTGTGTATAGAAGTGGGAATGCTGTTTCAAAACCAGTAATTCCAAACGGTGCTCTTTCAATTCCTTGTGCTTTCTCTTCCGCTGTATGCGGTGCATGGTCAGTTGCAATCATATCGATCGTTCCATCTAATAAACCTTCAATTAATGCTGCATGGTCTTCTTTTCCACGAAGCGGTGGGTTCATTTTAAAGTTAGGATCAGCTGATGGGATATCATCTTCACATAACACTAGGTGATGCGGTGTTACTTCTGCTGTTACTTTAATTCCAGCGCGTTTCGCATCACGGATTACACGTACCGAACCTTTCGTACTTACATGACATACGTGATAGTGGCAATCTGCTGCTTCAGCAAGCAGTATATCCCTTGCAATATGTACAGATTCACATACTGATGGGATACCGTTTAATCCGTGTTTCTCAGAAAACTTCCCTTCATGTACACAACCTTTATTAATAAGCGTATTCTCTTCACAGTGCGCAACTACTGCCATATCTAATTTTGCTGCACGTTTCATAGCCGCTAACATCATGCTCGCATCTTGTACGCCTACGCCGTCATCTGTGAAAGCAAATGCTCCAAGTTCTTTTAATGTTTCGAAATCTGTCATTTCAGAACCAGCTTGACGTACTGTAATTGCTCCGTATGGTAGTACGTTAACATGAGCTTTTTCTTCAATACGTTTTTGCAAGTCTTCCATATGTTCTCTGCAATCTGGTACCGGACGTGTATTTGGCATTGCGCAAATTGTAGTGAATCCACCTTTTGCCGCTGCTAGTGTACCTGTTTCAATTGTTTCTTTATGTTCACCACCTGGTTCACGAAGATGTACGTGTACATCTACTAATCCAGGTGCGATTAACTTTCCGTTCACATCGATTACTTCAGCATTATCTGCCGTAATATTTTCTGCTACCTTAGCGATTTTACCGTCTTGTACGAGAAGATCCGTTGCTACGATTTTTCCTTCTTCATTCATATAACGACCATTTTTAAACAAGTAATTCATGTTTCATTCCTCCTAATACATTTGGTAAGGCGCGTTTTAGTACAGCCATTCTTACGTAAACTCCATTTTCCATTTGTTTAAATATGCGTGAACGCTCACACTCAACAAGTTCACTTGCAATTTCAACATCACGGTTTACAGGAGCTGGATGCATAATAATGCTTCCTTCTTTCATACGCTTTTCTCTTTCCACTGTTAATCCGTGTTTCTCATGATACTCTTTCATAATGTCTGTTTCATAATGATCATGACGCTCATGTTGTACACGAAGTAACATCATTACATCCACTTCTGGAACAAGTTCATCTAATGGTTTGTATGTTCCAAATGTGTTGTCTTCATCTTTCCACTCTTCTGGACTTGCAAAGTAGATTGTTGCACCTAGTTTCGTTAATGCTTCTGCATTCGAACGCGCTACTCTGCTATGACGAACATCTCCTACTATCGCAATCTTTAATCCTTCAAATCTTCCAAACTCTTGTTTAATTGTAAGGAGATCGAGTAGGCACTGCGTTGGGTGGTTTCCACATCCATCTCCAGCATTTAAGATTGGGATATTCACCTGATCTTTTAGTTCATCGAAGTAGCGATCTTGCTCATGGCGGACGATTACCGCTTTTGTTCCGATTGATTCTAATGTTCTTATCGTATCGTATAAAGTTTCTCCTTTTTGTACGCTAGATGCATCAGCTGAAAAGTTTAAAACATCAAGTCCTAATCTCTTCTCAGCAACCTCAAAGCTAAATCTCGTTCTCGTACTATTCTCAAAGAACAAGTTCGCAACAAAAGTTTGCTCTGTCGTTTTGCTTTCTTTTCCATTCGCAAAATTTTCTGCGTCTTTTAGGATTTCTGAAATTTCTACTTCCGATAATTCACTCATCGTTAACAAATGGCTCATCGTCATCCCTCATCTTTCTAATTTTTATGTTACCACTTTCGTATATTTATAACAACATTTGTATAAAAATACCCTAGTCGTGTGAGACTAGGGTGCAAGAAAGAAGCCACCCTTTTCGGTCTCACGGGACTGAATTAAAAGGTTATTATTATGAAGCAATTTGCTTAGATTGTTTTATTTGTTTCGTTTCTGGTAGTAGTAGATTTAATAGTACACCTACAATTGCTGCTAGTGCCATTCCTTCTACTTGGAACGATTCTCCTACGTGAAGTACCGCTCCGCCAATACCAATCACTAGTATCACTGATGCAATCATTAAGTTTCGTTTGTCACTTAGGTCTGTTTTATCATCTACCATCATGCGTAATCCGCTTGATGCGATTACACCGAATAGTAGGATTGATACACCACCCATAACTGGTGTTGGGATCGAATGAATCAGTGCAGAAATCTTACCGATAAACCCGAATATGATTGCAAACACTGCTGAACCGATGAATAAGTATACACTGTATGCTCTCGTAATTGCTAGCACACCGATGTTTTCACCATACGTCGTATTCGGCGGTCCACCGATTAGTGACGCGATTAATGTCGCTCCCATCACCGAAGATTGAACGGTGTAAACCTGGTTTTTCAATTAAATCTCTTTTAATAACATTTCCAAGTACAATTTGATGTCCGATATGCTCTGAAATTGTTACTAGTGCAACTGGTACCATCAGGAGTACAATCTTCCACGAAAACTCCGGCGTATATGTTACAAATGGTACTGTGAAATCTGGTATAACAAACCATTTTGCCTCAGCTACCGGCTTTAAGTCTACTAGCCCTTGGAAGTAAGCGAAGATATATCCGCCGACAATCCCTAGTAACACTGGTATGATACTGAAAAACCCTCTCCCGAATATCGAGCAGATAATTGTAATTGCTAACGTTACTAACGCTACTGAAAAGTGTGTAAAGCTATATTTGCCATCCGCACCGTTCATCGCCATGTTAACTGCTGTATGTGCTAAAGCTAGACCGATTACCATTACTACTGGACCAACTACGATTGGCGGAAGTAATTTCATAATCCACTCTGATCCTGACTTCTTAATTCCGAGTGAGATTAAGATGTACACAAGTCCTGCTAGCAAACCACCAAGCATTGCTGCTCCCGGTCCACCTGCCGTTTTCGCTGTTATAATCGGTGCGATAAAGGCGAATGATGATCCTAGATAGGCAGGTACTTGACCTTTCGTTATAAGAAGGAACGCTAACGTTCCTAATCCACTTGATATTAATGCTACTGATGGATTCAATCCTGTTAAAAACGGAACAAGCACTGTTGATCCAAACATCGCGAACAAATGTTGTATACTTAAAAATAACCATTTTCCCGGTTTCGGTACTTCATTAACGTCTAACACTGGCTTTTGTTCCATTGTTACATCCTCCTTCAGTTTAGATCTTTGCAATAAAAAAACTCTTTGTGCCTGTGCACAAAGAGTCCTACACTTTCGTATGCCAAATTTGACATATGAAAGCCAAGACCCTTTGGCAGCCTCACAGGACTACATTTAAAAGGGCTTTACTTATCGTATATGCTTACTCGATCTTGTTGATCTGTCTCTTGCAAATCAACTTCGATACGCTCTTCACTTGATGTTGGAATGTTCTTCCCTACATAATCAGCGCGAATTGGTAATTCGCGATGACCTCTATCAACAAGAACCGCCAATTGGATTTGAGATGGTCTACCTAAATCCATAAGAGCATCCATTGCTGCTCGAACTGTTCTTCCTGTATATAATACGTCATCCACAAGGATAACTTTCTTCTTCGTAATATCTACAGGGATATCAGAACCTTTTACAAGTGGTTCTTTATTTTTCGATTGTAGTGTTAAATCATCACGATATAACGTAATGTCTAACTCTCCAACTTCCATTTCTTTTCCTTCAATTTGACCAATTCGTTCTGCCAAACGTTGTGCAATAAAAATTCCACGAGTTTTAATTCCGACAAGAACACAATTATCTACACCTTTATTTCGTTCCACGATTTCATGACTAATTCGTGTTAAAGCGCGGCGAATCATTTGGTCATCTAAAACGACAGCTTTCTCTTGCATGCTCTACACCTCCAAGCTTTTTTCTTGCGTGAGAGTAATGGTATAAAAAAAGTCCTCTCAGCGTGTGCGAGAGGACTTTTGAAAAAAGGGTACAACATACCCTAAGTATTTCAAACCGTTACCTTCTCAACCTCACGGGGCTGTGTTAAAGGATCATTATTTAACTGTTGCCAGTATCTCAGTTTTCTTATGATTTGTCAATACTATTTTCGTAAAATATTTAATACGTCTTCAAACACTTCTGGAATCGGTGCCTCAAACTGAATATATTCACCAGTACGAGGATGATCAAAGCCTAAAATACCCGCATGAAGTGCTTGTCCATTCATATCTAACGTTTTCTTCGGACCATACTTCGGATCTCCTGCAAGTGGATAGCCAATATATTTCATATGAACACGAATTTGGTGCGTACGTCCCGTTTCTAAGCGACATTCTACAAGCGTAAAGTCTTTAAAGCGTTCTAACACTTGGAAGTGCGTAACAGCGTTCTTACCATTTTCATCAACTGTCATACTTTGACGCTCTTTCTTATCACGAGCAATCGGAGCATCAATCGTTCCCTTATCATGCGGAATCACACCGTGTACAATCGCTTTGTAACGTCTCGTTACTGTTTTTGCTACAAGCTGATTTACAAGCGATTCATGTGCCATATCATTTTTAGCAACCATTAATAGTCCAGATGTATCTTTATCAATACGATGCACGATACCTGGACGCATTACACCGTTAATGCCTGATAAGTCTGTACAATGGTGCATAAGGCCGTTTACAAGTGTACCACTTGTATGCCCTGGTGCTGGATGTACAACCATACCACGTGGCTTATTTACAACAAGCACATCTGCATCTTCATAATAAATTTCTAAATTTAAATCCTCTGGTTGAATATCTAACTCTTCTGGTTCAGGAATTGTTACTGTAATTTCATCTTCTTCTTTTACTTTATAATTCCCTTTTACCGCTTTTCCGTTTACTGTCACAACGTCATCTTTAATCCATTGCTGCACTTGCGTACGTGACCATTCGTTATTTATCCCTGCAACGAATTTATCAATTCGCTCGTTTTTTTGCTCTGCTGCAACTGTTACTTGTACTACTTCACTCATTCAATTACTCCTTCGCTTTCTTGCCTTCTAATAATGTTTGAATAATAATTAATACAACACCAATACATAATGCTGAATCAGCTATATTGAATACTGGATAGTTGTACGAGAAAATATACACGTGAATGAAATCCACTACTTCTTGTCTAAATACACGATCAATAAAGTTACCAATTGCCCCGCCCAAAATTAGGCTTAACGAAATACCTAGAAGCTTGTCTGTTTTCGCATACTTTTTCATATAAAATACAATAAACACTACAAAAACAACTGTAATAATGTAGAAGAACCACATTTTATTTTCTAAAATACCCCAAGCAGCGCCTCTATTTCGATGTGATGTTATGTATAATACATTGTCGATAATCGGAATACTCGTACCCAATTCCATGTTCTTTACAATTAACCACTTCGATATTTGATCGATAGCAATGACGAATAACGCTATTACATAATATATCATTTTCATTTCCCCCACAAAGACAGTGTACCTCAAAATTTTAGCATAGCTGCTACCTTTTCACAATGAACCTTTATAGAAGAATAAAATAAATTTAAAAAAGGTAATATAATATCGTTGTGCGTATTCATACATTTACCTTTTCGTAGAAGAATTCATGAATCGTACGGGCAGTCGGCATTGTCTTCATTTGCTTTGTCGAAATTAATCTCCCTGTCTCTTCACAAATACCATACATGTCTATTTCCATTTTAAATAATGCGCGTTCTACATCCTTTAAATCCTCTTTTATATCATGTAATAGCAATTTTTTCTTTATCTCTTCCTTAATTTCATATCCAAGCTCTTGGCTGAACTCGACATCATATTTGTGCATTACTTCTTTAGCTAGTCTCTCTTGCAACTCTTTTCTCATCAATTGCAATTCTTCTTTTATTTCCATGTAAATTTCATTCACGTGTACATTCCTCCTAGCTGTAATGTACAGTTAGTGTGTCCGAAATTTATTTGCTTACCTCACACACATTTTTCCTTCACAGGAAAGAGTCTGAAAGTGATCTTGATATGCCATCAACAAAAAAACTGACCGCATCAATAGCAGTCAGTTTTTTATTATTTTACATAGTTTTCTTTAACAACTGTTGCACAACGCTCACATAATGTTTCATGTTCAGCATCTTTACCAATTGTTTCTGAAACTACCCAACAACGTTCACATGTTTCACCAGTTGCTTGAACAACAACAACCGCTGTATGTTCATACTTCGGTGCATCTGCTGGCGCTTCATCCATCATACCACCAAGTTTATACTCAGAAACGATGAATAATTGCTTTAAGTCTTCGCTAATAGACTCTAACATAGCTTTCATTTCTGCAGTTGGATATAGCGTAATGCTTGCATTTAATGACTTACCGATTACTTTTTCATTACGAGCTACTTCTAGTGCTTTTAACACGTCATCACGTAATGTCATAAATGCATCCCATTTTGTTTTTAACGCTTCCGCGTCATCTAATTGTACAGCTTCTGGCATATCAGTTAATTGTACACTTTCTTCTGTTACGCCTGGAATATATGGCCATACTTCATCAGCTGTGTGCGGTAAGATTGGTGTTACAAGTTTCGTTAACGCAACAAGAACATCATATAATACAGTTTGAATTGCACGACGATCTTCGTGGTTTGCACCTTCAATGTATAAAATGTCTTTTGCAAAGTCTAAGTAGAATGAACTTAAATCAATTGTACAGAAGTTATGAATTGCATGATACACAGCAGCGAAGTCGTATGTCTCATATGCTTCTTTAACTTTTGTAATTAAGTCATTTAATTTTACTAACATGTAACGATCTACTTCACGAAGTTCAGCTACAGCTACTGCATTTTCACTTGGCTTAAAGTCGTCTAAGTTTCCTAATAAGAAACGGAATGTGTTACGGATTTTACGATACACTTCTGCTACTTGTTTTAAAATATCATCTGAAATACGTACGTCAGATTGATAGTCAACAGAAGATACCCATAAGCGTAAAATGTCTCCGCCTAATTGATCCATGATTTTCTTCGGTACGACGATGTTTCCAATCGACTTACTCATTTTACGTCCTTCACCATCTAGTACGAAACCGTGGCTTAGTACGCCTTTATATGGAGCTTTACCTGTTACAGCAACTGCTGTTGATAATGAAGAGTTAAACCAACCACGATACTGGTCAGATCCTTCTAAATATAAATCAGCTGGACGCTGTAAATCTTCGCGCTCTTCTAATACCGCTTGGTGAGAAGAACCTGAATCGAACCATACATCCATGATGTCTGTTTCTTTACGGAATTCGCCATTTGGGCTACCTGGATGTGTAAATCCTTCTGGTAATAGATCTTTCGCTTCACGCTCGAACCATACGTTAGAACCGTGTTCACGGAATAAATCTGCTACATGGTTAATTGTTTCATCCGTAATAATTGGATCACCATTCTCAGCATAGAATACCGGAATTGGCACACCCCATGCACGCTGACGAGAAATACACCAGTCACCACGGTCACGAACCATATTATGAAGACGAGTTTCTCCCCATGCTGGTACCCATTTTGTTTCTGCTACAGCTTCTATTAATTCTTTACGGAATGCTTCAATAGATGCAAACCACTGTGCTGTCGCACGGAAAATAATTGGTTTTTTCGTTCTCCAATCATGTGGGTATGAATGTGTAATGAATGTTAGTTTCAGTAACGCGCCTACTTCTTCTAATTTTTCTGTAATTGGTTT
Organism: Bacillus cereus group sp. BfR-BA-01349; assembly: GCF_022663795.1. NCBI lineage: Bacteria > Bacillati > Bacillota > Bacilli > Caryophanales > Bacillaceae > Bacillus > Bacillus cereus group sp. BfR-BA-01349. Next base: position 83,284 of record NZ_JAKUGE010000014.1, on the reverse strand, counting down.
GTTAGCTTTATCATAGAATAAGCCTTCAAATCCAGGTGCCTCATTTGTTAATACACCTTTATCATCGACTGGGCAAAGTACTTCTAATCCATACTTTTTACCAACAACGAAGTCATCTTCCCCGTGTCCTGGTGCTGTATGAACACAACCTGTACCTGCATCTGTTGTTACGTGATCTCCTAGCATAACTAATGAATCACGATTGTAGAATGGATGTTTTGCAACTGTATACTCAAGTTCGCTACCTTTTACTGTTTTCACAACTTCAGCATTTTCCCACTCTAACGTTTTTGCAACTGTCTCAAACAGCTCAGAAGCAATGATATATTTCTCATCATTTACTTTTACAATGCTATATTCAAGCTCTGGATGAACAGAAATACCTAAGTTTGCAGGTAATGTCCAAGGTGTTGTTGTCCAAATGATGTACTTCTCATCACCTTCTAATACGTTCTTTCCATCTTTTACAGGGAATGCTACGTAAATAGATGCTGATTTTTTATCTTGATATTCAATTTCAGCTTCCGCTAAAGCAGATTCACTCGTTGGAGACCAGTAAACTGGTTTTTGACCTTTATAGATATAACCTTTTTTCGCCATGTCACCAAACACTTTAATTTGTTGTGCTTCATAAGCTGGCTCTAAAGTAATATATGGATTATCCCAATCTGCACGTACACCTAGACGCTTAAATTGTTCACGTTGACGTTCTACTTGTTCATATGCATACTCTGCACATAACTTACGGAACTCAGCAACTGTCATTTCTTTACGTTTTACACCTTTATTTGTTAAAGCTTGTTCAATTGGTAAACCGTGCGTATCCCATCCTGGAACATATGGCGCACTAAAACCAGTCATTGATTTATAACGAACAATAAAGTCTTTTAATACTTTATTTAATGCATGTCCCATATGAATGTCACCATTCGCATATGGAGGTCCATCATGCAATACAAATAAAGGACGACCTTTTGTATGTTCTTGTACTTTTTCGTAAATATTCATTTCAGCCCATTTTTCTTGCATTGCAGGCTCACGTTTTGGTAAATTCCCACGCATTGGGAACTCAGTTTTTGGCATCAGTAATGTATTTTTGTACTCCATGCTCAATTCCTCCTTACATGTATAAAAGAAATACTTAAAAAACGGAATAAAAAAGAGACCTTCTCATCCCAAAAAGGGACGAGAAAGTCTCCCGCGGTACCACCCTAGTAGATCATATACATATGTATAGAATCCTCTTTATATTCTTAACGCGAATACACGCCTACGCTTACTCTATTTGTTCAGCGCGGAACTCCAGGGTGATATTCCCACTATCTCCTTATCCTGAGCTTACACCATCCTCAGTTCGCTATATAAGGTTTGAAAAGGTACTTATCCCTATCTTCGTTTTTCTTAATAAATATGTTGTTTAAAATTATATGTAATAATGAGAAAAACGTCAAGCTTACACTGTTTCTTCTTTTTTCAACAGTTCATCTACTTCGTCTTCTAATTCAATTAGTTTATCCCAATCATCGTTGTTTAACATCTCAAGCTGTGTTTCTAATAACATACGGAAACGAGTTCGGAATACTTTCGCTTGTTTCTTTAGCTCTTCAATATCAAAAGCAACTTTTCTTGATTTTACTAATGCTTCGTTAATAATACGATCAGCATTCTTTTCAGCTTCACGCACAATTAATTTCGCTTCTTTTTGCGCATTACGTTTTACTTCTTCCGCTGCTTCTTGTGCAACAACGATAGATTTGTTTAACGTATCTTCAATATTAGAGAAATGATCTAACTTCCCTTCTAACTGCGCAACTTTTTCTTCTAAAGCTTTTTTCTCACGAATGACCAATTCATAATCTTTGATAATTTGATCAAGAAACTCATTTACTTGATCTTCATCATAGCCACGGAATCCGCGACCAAATTCTTTGTTATGAATATCTAATGGTGTTAACGGCACAACGCCACCTCCAAGTAGTTATCTAAATTTCCTCTTTCAATTATATCTTTTCTTCGACAAAATAGGAGGATTTCCTTCTAAAAAACCAATCATTTTAGTATACCATACAAAATTCTCCATTTGTCGCGTTTTGTTCTACCTTCTACAGAAAATAATTTACTTCGGCCATATCCTCTAACAGAAAAAACATCTCCTGGATAACATTCATAAGAAGTTTGCTCCACTGTTTTCCAATTGACTTTTACTAAACCATTTTTTATGAAAGGTTGTACTTTCTGTCTAGATAAATGTAACATTTCAGCTAACATAACATCTAAACGAAGTGAAGAAACCGTTCCAGATTTCTCTCCCCACGTTTCATGTATCTGTAGAATTTGTTCTCCATGCACTGACGCTAAAGAGACTTTTACTTTCCCTATTGATTGTAAGTTCATCTCAATATACGATACAATTTCTTTCGCAACTACAATTTGGGCACGATTTTCTTGCAGCAAAATATCACCACATTTTTCTCTTGTTAAACCAAGAGACATAAATGTACCTAATATTTTCCTATGTTCTAGCGTATAAAACTTGGAAGGATAGTCAATTTCTAATACTTCTACTTGAAATTCTTCTTCATTTAATTCTAGATAGTCTGGATAAATAAGTGCTCTTTTACGCTCTGCATTAGGCGTTGCACCACCAAATTGCACAGCAACATCACCTTGTCCTATTACCATAGAAACAATTTGTTGTTGCCTAGGATCGAGAAAATCCGTTAACTTCACTTGATGGTACTCCGCCGCTCGCTTCCACTCTAGCACTTTATCCACAAAGACCTCCTCATCAGGCCTAAAATGTTCGTAGATGCTCATGTATTTACCTTCTTACTATAAGAAATAGCTTAATAAACTGAACAAACCAGTTTTAGCAAGTTTCAACGCAAAGATCGCAACGATTGGAGAAATATCAATCATTCCAAGCGGCGGAATAAAGCGGCGGAACGGTTCTAAATACGGTTCACAAATACGTGCCAGGAACTCTCCAAAAGATGATTCCTTCGCACCAGGAAACCATGATAGGAGAATGTAAATAATAAGTGCCCACGAGTAAATCTCGATAGCATAACTTAACACTATAAAAACTGTTGTCATGGCGTATTACCACCTCTTTATATTTGTTTCTTCTTCTTCACCGAATAACTCTGAAATCGCACCAACAATATCTACATTTTCAGGTGTACACATAAATGTTTTCGGCCCTATTTTTTGAATGTCCCCGCCTATAGCGTATACAGTACCACTTAAAAAGTCAACGATACGTACCGCTTGATCAGTAGACATTCTCTGCAAATTAATTACAACAGCTCGTCTACCTTTTAAGTGGTCCGCAATCCCTTGTGCTTCCGAATATGTGCGTGGTTCTAATAAAACAACTTTTGAAGATTGTTTTGCTGTTTCAATACTCACAACATTTTGCTTCGGTTGCGCTTTCGGGAACGTAACGTCTTGTTGTTCTGGTGGATCTTGCTGCTTTTTCATGTCTGTTTGCTCCTTTTCATAACCATATTGAGCTGCTTCTTTTTCTTCCGGTGTATCAAAAAAGAAGTATTTTACTTTTGACCAACTCATAATAAGATTCTCCTTCCTTTTACGCTTTTCCTACTAAAATCGTTCCCAAACGAATATATGTAGCCCCTTCTTCAATTGCAATCTTGTAATCGTTGGACATTCCCATTGATAATTCTTTACATGGCGCATGTAATAACTCTAGCTCCTGCACCTCTGTTTGCAGCATACGTAATTCCTTAAAACAGCGTCTGATTTCTTCCTCTTCTTCTGTAAATGGAGCCATCGTCATTAGTCCAACCACTTCAATTTTATCGAATTCTTGCAAACTTTGAATAAAAGAAACAACCTCTTCTATTGCCAATCCTTGCTTCGATTCTTCAGATGAGGTTTTCACTTGAATAAAGCATTTCACTTTCTTATCAGCACGTTTCTGAATTTCTTTCGCCAGTGAAAGACGATCTAACGAATGTAAATAATCAATTTCATTAATGATTTCTTTTACTTTTCTCGTTTGTAATGAGCCAATAAAGTGCCAATTAACTTTTGAACCGAAATGCTCGTATTTCTGTAAGAAACCTTCATTTCTATTTTCACCTAAATCGATAACTCCAGCTTCAATTACTTCGTTTGTTTTTTCAATCCCTACAGTTTTTGTAACTGCAACAAGTTTAATATCTTGCAACGAACGTCCAGCTCGAGCGCAAGATTCTTTAATAGCTTCGTTTACAATTACTAAATTTTCTTGTACTGTCACTTGCTTTCTTCCTCCTTAAAACCTATGAAACTCAACATTCTTCCTGTCTTACCTTGATCACGACGATGAGAGAAAAATAGTTGCTCTTCACAGCTTGTACAAAGAGATGACATTACAATATGCTCTTCTTTTATGCCTGCTTGTACACATAATATACGATTAATTTCTTTTAAATTAATTGCGTACTGCCCGTCAGAAATTTTTTGATGAGGAACAGCACCCCTAACTACTTCCTGTGCTGCTGTTAATACACGATCATCCACAACATAACAACAAGATCCGATCGACGGCCCAATTGCAACATGAATTTCATCACTTGAAATACCTTCTGCATTCCACTTTTGAATCATTTCCTTTGCAATCTCTTGTACAGTGCCTTTCCATCCAGCATGCGCAAGTCCTATCATACCATGTGATGGTGCATAAAAATAGAGCGGAACACAATCCGCGTAACAAGACGTTAACAGAACATCTTCATTACTCGTATAAATGCCATCTGTTTTTGAAATGCCGTCCTCATATGAATAGACACCACTTCCCTTTTCCTGTTGCCCTACTTTTTCAACATGATGAGCATGAACTTGTTCAGAGCAAATCCAATTTTCTAATGGTTTTTGTAACTTATTTGCTAAAATGCGTCTGTTTTCATGAACGTTCTCCACGATATCATTCACATGTAATCCTAAATTCATCGCATGAAAGGAGCCCGTACTTATCCCACCATCTTTTGTCGTAAATCCAGCAGTAATGTTTCCAAGTTCTTTCCACGCTTGTAAATACAGTATACCGTCCACATATTTAAATGCTTCTCTCATAATAAAGCGGCTCCTTTTAATTAAAATAACAGAAAAAAGCATGGTACTTCCTGTCTATTTTACCATACTTTTATTTTTTCATAATCCTAACAGAAAAAAAAGAGGAATTTGTAATATTCTTTATGAAATTGTCGGTGTTTGTATTGATTCTGTTACAGAATTAACAGGATTTACTCTTACAAGTATGACATCTTCCCCAATTTTCACAATTTCCTTCCAAGGAATTACAATCTCAACATCTTTTCCAAAAATACCTAGCATACGTGTCTGTTTGGAAATAATAACAGAACAAATTTTCCCTGTGTTCATATCAATTTCAATATCTCCAATATTCCCAATCCTTTTTCCATCTGAAATATTTATAACATCCTTCATCTGTAACTCTGAAATTCGTATCACCATTTTCATCCTCTCCCTTATATGACAAATTGGAAACTGTTTCTCATATTTACAGGAAGCCACCTATACGAAATTATATGAACACTAATCCCCTACTATGAGCACAAACCATATTACATATAAAAAGGTCTCACCATAATTGGTGAGACCTTATCCTTGAATCGTTTTATTCATTTGTTTAATGGCTGACTTCTCTAAACGTGATACTTGCGCTTGGGAAATCCCAATTTCTTCTGCAACTTCCATCTGTGTCTTTCCTTGGAAGAAACGTTTTCTAATAATCATTTTCTCTCTATCATTTAAACGCTTCATTCCTTCTTTCAATGCTAATTCTTCAACCCACTGCTCGTCCTTTTGTTTTTCATCACTTAACTGATCCATAACAAAGATAGGATCTCCCCCATCATTATAAATCGGTTCAAATAATGAGACTGGATCTTGAATTGCATCTAAAGCAAATACTATCTCTTCATGAGTTACTTCTAGCACTTTTGCAATATCCATTGCTGTTGGTTCTTTTGAATTTTCTGCAATCAACTTTTCTCTTACTTGCAAAGCTTTATACGCAATATCTCGCAATGAGCGCGATACGCGAATCGGATTATTATCACGCAAATATCTGCGTATTTCCCCAATAATCATCGGCACAGCATACGTTGAAAATTTTACATTTTGGCCTAAATCAAAATTATCAATTGATTTCATAAGTCCGATGCAACCAACTTGAAATAAATCGTCAACATATTCTCCTCTGTTATTAAATCTTTGGATGACGCTCAGTACAAGACGTAAGTTTCCATTCACTAATTTTTCTCTTGCGCTTATCTCTCCACTTTGCATTTCACGAAATAATTTACGCATCTCTTCATTTTTTAATACTGGAAGTTTAGCTGTATCAACACCGCAAATTTCTACTTTGTTTCTCGTCAAAGTGTTCCCTCCTATCGGGAGTTGCTGTACAGTGTAAAGTATTTCCTTTGAAGGGGATTTTATGCATGTGGTTTTTTCACGATTTGTTATTTAAATTATCTTTCCTAATACAACTAAATAGAATAAGACCAGCCTACATAACGGCTGGTCTTATTCTTTACACCATTTTATTAAATTCTTTTCGTAATCTTTTTATAATTCTTTTTTCTAAACGCGAAATGTATGACTGTGAAATCCCAAGCATATCAGCCACATCTTTTTGCGTCTTTTCCTCTCCTCCAGCAAGCCCAAACCGAAGTTCCATAATTTGTTTTTCACGATCATTTAATTGGTGTAATGCTTTCATTAAAAGGTGACGATCTACAGTAGCTTCTAAATCTTTTGTAATAATATCATCATCTGTACCTAACACGTCAGACAATAACAGTTCATTCCCATCCCAATCAATGTTTAGTGGTTCATCAAAAGAAACTTCCGAACGATTTTTGTTATTTCGACGTAAATGCATTAAAATTTCATTTTCTATACAACGCGATGCATATGTTGCTAATTTTATTTTCTTTTCTGGATTAAATGTATTTACCGCTTTAATAAGGCCGATTGTTCCTATACTAATCAAATCTTCAATATTTATCCCTGTATTTTCAAACTTTCTTGCTATATATACAACGAGCCTTAAGTTACGTTCAATAAGTAATGACCTTGCTGCCTGGTCTCCTTTTGGCAATTTATTCAAAAGAACTTCCTCTTCTTCTTTTGTTAACGGTGGTGGCAACGCTTCACTTCCACCAATATAATAAATTTCATCGGTCTTAATTCCTAATTTCAGCAATACTTTATACCAAAGGTATACTAAATAAAATTTTAATTTCATCATATTATCCCGCCTCTCATTATTAAGCAATTACCATTTTTTTGTGAAATCAACATTTTTGGATGCACAATACATTGATACTCCCCATTAGTAGAAAGCTGTTGTGTATTTAATCCAATTAATACTTTGTTTACAACAATAGAACTACCTTCATGGTCAACTTGCACACTGTCAGGCTTAATTGCCCACAAAAATTGACTCTCTACTCCTACTGCACGGAAAGGAATTAAGCGTAATTTTGTCGCCCAACCAGAATCATTTTCTGGTATTTGAGGAATTTCTGTTTTGGAATAAATTTGTTCTGTTAACCAAGATGGTAAGCAATGTTCTAATGATGAAACATGCATAATCATAACGGGTGTTTTTGTTAATGGGTCATAAAGTTGGTTCCCACTGTCAATAAGACCTGCCAGTTCTAGTTCTTCTTCTGCTAATTGAATTTTTACTTTCACAATTTGATCATAGTGTATTTTCGTGACCTCTACGCTTTCAATACGCTTTTTAGAAAAATAATAAATTACTGGAAAACCAAAAATAACAAATAACCAACTAATTGGATCACCGTAAGAAATTGACTGAGATTGAACCAATCCATTTACCATTTCATTCGTTTGCAAAAAGAAATGAGTTCCAATTAATCCTCCGCCAACCATAAAGGTTACAAAGTAAAAAGTAAAAACAGTTTGTGCATAATTTCTAAATGTTGTAAACCCAAATGCTGTATACACAATAAGTAATGAGTACAGTAGTTTCATAATTGGATGTGTCATCATAGAAGCAAAAGGAGTAAAGGCAAAAATAACAATAGTTGAACCTATAAATGCCCCTAACACAAGCCTCCATTTTTTGATTTTCTTTTTTAACACGGTAGCTGTTAATAAAAGCAAAAGAAAATCAATGCAGGCGTTTAACAACCAAACAACGTCGGCGTAAACAACCAAACAATTCACCTCTTTTTTCAAGTTGAGACTAGTATAATGCATATCCAATAGGAAAGTGTGTCAATTTGCGGAGGTGTTTTTTTGTTATTTTGTGATTTCTAGACATAATCTGTCGGTAAAAAATAAAAGTACAAATTCATAGAATGATATACTCTTATTTTCACCAACAAAATATACCAAATAAAAAAAAGACCTGCTTAGCAGGTCTTTTCCATTTAAAAAACAAAAAAGGAGCATGAAAGCTCCTTTTTTTATCGTCTACGACGGTTACGTAAAAATGCTGGAATATCGATATCATCTGAATCTGAATGACGCTCATGTACAACTGGCTCTTCACGCTTCATTTCACGTTTTACTTCACGTTGTTTTGAAGGTTGAGCTACTGGTTGTTGCTGTTGTTGCGTGTGGTTCGCATTCGGACGAATAATTGGTTTTGGTGGTTGAGTTGCAATGCTATCATCAAAACCAGTTGCAATTACAGTTACAACGATATCATCTTTTAATCCTTCGTTAATAACAGAACCGAAGATCATATTTACTTCTGGATCTGAAGCTGAAGCTACAATATCTGCCGCTTCTTGTACTTCATATAAGCTTAAGTTAGCGCCACCCGTAATGTTCATGATAACACCTTGAGCTCCATCAATAGATGTTTCTAGTAATGGACTAGAAATCGCTTTTTTCGCAGCTTCTGCAGCACGATTTTCCCCGTTACCAGAACCAATACCCATTAAAGCAGAACCTCTATTAGACATAATTGTCTTTACGTCTGCAAAGTCTAAGTTAATTAAACCTGGCGTTGCAATTAAATCCGAAATACCTTGAACACCTTGACGTAATACGTTATCAGCTTCACGGAATGCTTCTAACATTGGCGTATTTTTATCAACAATCTCTAATAAGCGATCGTTTGGAATTACAATAAGAGTATCTACATTTTCTTTAAATGCTGCAATACCAGATGCTGCTTGCGTCGCACGCTTACGTCCTTCAAAAGTAAATGGACGTGTTACAACACCAACTGTTAAAGCACCTAATTCTTTTGCAACTTGAGCAACAACTGGAGCTGCACCAGTTCCAGTTCCACCGCCCATACCGGCAGTTACGAAGACCATATCCGCACCACGAAGTGCTTCTTGGATCTGTTCTTTACTTTCTTCTGCAGCTTTTTTCCCTACTTCAGGGTTTGCGCCTGCACCAAGTCCACGCGTTAATTTTCCACCAATTTGCATTTTTGTTTCAGCTTTTGATAGATTTAATGCTTGTGCATCAGTGTTCACAGCGATAAAGTCTACACCTTGTACACCGTGTTCAATCATACGGTTTACAGCATTGTTTCCGCCACCGCCGACACCGATAACTTTTATATTCGCTAATTGATCTTGAGTAGTATCAAACTCTAACATGTCGAAATCCCCCTAGAACCTCATTTTTCGTGTCCAATTTTAATCCCATAAATAACGGAATACACGTTTTACTTTTGACATCATGCGGTCATCATTTTGATTATTATTGTTTTGATTACGAGTTTTTTGTTTCGCGGGTTGCTGTTGTACCGGCGTTGGTGCTGGTGCTGGTACTGGTTCAAAATGCTCTTGCTTTTCCTGCACATTTTTCCCACGTAATTTAGCTTTTTGATAAGAATGTTTAATTAATCCAACTCCACTTGTATATTGAGGCTCACGCACACCAATATAATCAGGAGTTGCTACACGAACATTTTCATGTAAAATATCATATGCAAGATCAAGAACACCTGGCATAGAAGCAATTCCGCCAGTTAGTACATAACCAGAAGCCACTTGCTTTACTCCTAACTTACGCACTTCATCTTGAACAAACATTAAAATTTCCTCTACACGAGCCTCTATTATATCCGATAATTCCAACTGAGAATATTGTTCTGTTTGATCACTTCCCATAATAGGAACCGTAAACATCTCTTCTTCAGATGCTGTATCATAAAAAGCATGTCCATATTTCAACTTAATTTGATCTGCATTTTCTGTTGAAGTTTTCAACCCAATCGCAATATCTTTCGTTATATGGTCTCCACCTAATGGTAATACGCTCGTCGCTTGTAACTCTCCATCTTTAAAAATAGATAAAGTTGTAGATCCTCCCCCCATATCAACAAGGGCTACTCCTCTATTTTTTTCATCTGAAGATATAGCAACTGTTGCAGCCGCTAAAGGTTGAAGACAAATATCAACAATTTCAAGACCTGCTTTTTCTACACAACGAAGTAGGTTATGTAGTAAAGTTCTCGAGCCTGTAATAAGTGTACCTTCCATTTCTAATCTTACACCGATCATCCCGCGTGGATCGTTAATCTCGTCAAGACCGTCTACGATGAACTGTCGAGGTACCACATCAATAAACTCACGTTCTGGAGCAATTGACACAACTTGTGCTGCATCTAGAACGCGTAAGACATCTTCATTCCCGATTTCACGATCTTCATTTGAAACAGCGACTACTCCGTGACAAGGAAGTAGCTGTACCTGGTTTGCATTGACACCTACTACAACTTGCTCAATGTGGATTCCCACCATGCGCTCAGCTTGTTCAATTGCTTTTTTAATTGATCGAACAGTCTCGTCTATATCAACTATCGATCCCTTCTTTAAACCATTTGATTTTACATTTCCAACACCAATAATGTTTAAGCTGTCATTAACCATTTCACCAATGATGACTTTAACATTGGATGTACCGATGTCAAGACTAACATATATTTCATTGCTGTTCATTCTTTGGCACCTCCTTCTTTATTTATACCATACAACTCAATATATGGAACAACAATCGCAACTTTACTATTTATAAGAAAAATATTCAACGTCTTTATACGTTTCCCTTTTTTAACCCTATATTTTTCTTATTTTTATTTAGCATTCAATTAAGAATATCGCAGTAAACTATGAATAACTGCTTATCTTGAAATAATTCTATTTCGAGTGTAAAGTTTACCGCCAAGTATAAGTCTACACTAAGATGTACTCATAGAAAAGTGAAACTTGTACCAATACTAGTATGAATCTAAGAATTTTTACATATTTTTCATCAAATGAACCATTCTTCTAAATTCGTATACATATAATAGAACATTCGTTTCGTTTTTTCTGCTATAAGCAACGAAAACTACCATTCTATTCTTTTTTTTCTTCCGCACCTAATTCTTTCGTATATGCACCTACTTCTAAGTCAATTAATACCTTCTTACCTGGCTCAATTGTTTTTAAAATAAGTGGATAGGCTTCCATACGTTTTGCGAAATTTTGAATCGTAGTGCTCACTTCATAACCTTCATTCATATATAAAGTAAGATGATCTTCATTCGCATTCGTTGGTGAATAGCGAATCTCCGAAATAGATTTTAAAATAGCTGGTGTTAATTTTTCTAGTTCAGCGATTAACTCCTTCATTTTCTCTTCTTTAAAAGGTTCAAAAATCGGTGCTGCAACAGGAAGTTTTCCATTAGGTAGTACATCAAGCGTTTTTCCATTTTCTAATAACGGTTGTAATTTTCCCTCTTTATTTATATAACCAATCGTTAAATATTCTTCGATATGAATATCAATCTTGTTTGGAAAACGTTTTTTTACATTTACTGCTTTAATTTCTTTTCGCTTCGTTAAGTTTTCTTCAGCTTTATGTGCTGTCACTCGGAAATAACTTGTATCATATGTCACGCCTGAATCCTTCATTACTTGCTCATCCGTCATATAGTGATTTCCAAACACACTAATCTTTTTTATATTACTAAGCGGAGACCGAAAATAAATTAAAAAGAGCACTAATAAAAATAAAATTGATATGTATAAAATCAATCGATGATTAACATTTTTTTTGTTTTTTTTCTTTTGATTTTTCAATTTTGGTACACGATCTTGTAGTTTAATCACTTTACTATTATTCATGTACGATCCCCCTATGTAACATAAATGATAATGAGCGGAACGAATAACCGTTATCTTCCAATGATTTCTACTTCTGTGTGCATATCTACATCAAATTTATCCTTAATTGTATGTTTTATTAATTCAATTAAAGACAATACATCTTGCGCTGAAGCTCCCCCGGTATTAACAATAAAATTGCCATGCATTTCAGAAATTTGAGCTCCACCAATCCTATAACCACGAAGCCCTGCTTTTTCTACTAAATCTCCTGCAAAATGTGGGATTGGATTCCGAAATACACTTCCTGCACACGGGTGATTCCATGGTTGCGTTTCACGGCGGTAATCTTTATTATTTTGCATACTACGTACAATTTCTTCACGTTTTCCCGCCTGTAATTGAAACACCGCCTCTAAAACAATACCAGGACGTTTCGTTTGCAATACAGATGCCCGATAAGAAAACTCCAGTTCTTTATTCGTTAACCAGTCAATTGTACCGTCTTCAAACAGAATGAGAGCCTTCGATAATACACTCGATATATCCGATTTATGTGCACCTGCATTCATGTATACTGCACCACCGACACTTCCTGGAATACCGCTCGCAAACTCCAATCCAGCTAACCCTTGACGACTAAGTAAAGTTGACAATTTAATAAGAGGATATCCACTACCAACTCTTACCTTATGTTTTTCGACCTCTAAGTGATCTAATCCTTCTCCTAAACGAATAACAACACCTTCTATGCCTTGATCAGATACAAGAAGGTTTGAACCGCGACCAATTACAGTCCACTTCGTTTTGTATTGCTTTACTAACTGTAATGTTTTTTCAATACCGGCTACATGCTTTGGCACAATTAAAATATCCGCTGGTCCACCTATTTTCATAGTTGTATAACGTGCTAACGGCTCGTTAACTAAAACACGACCAACGTCTGCTTCTATAAGCTCATTTACTAATTGTTCCATAGACAATCTCCCCCATATTAAGTCTCCTTATGACAATAATATGCAGGGCGTTCACCTAACGTTATCCCTCTATTTACGGGCAGTACAGCTCCTAAATCAAAATTCGGCGATAACAAAGAAATTAGGCGGAATCAGGATGTCAGTAAACATCCTATTAGTGAAAGATAATAATCAAAGAGAGAGAATCACTCCCCACTGATTAAAGCCTCACTTTATTTTTTTACAAGCTTATTCATTACTTCATACAGCTTATTTGCTGCATCTGGAATACCTAGTTGCTTAGCCGCTAGCTTCATATTTTGTAATGTTTGTGCATTCAATAAAATCTCATCAATATCACGAATAAGCGTTTCAGCTGTTAAATCTTTTTCAAGTAACATTTTTGCCGCTCCTTTATCAACAACTGAACGTGCATTCTTTTCCTGATGATTATTTGTTACATACGGACTCGGTATTAACACACTTGGTTTTCCTAACGCTGTTAATTCTGCAAGTGTTGTTGCCCCAGCCCTTGAAACAACAAGGTCTACACCAGTTAGTACCTCTGGCATATTATGAATGAACGGCTTAATAATAACATTGCTTGGGTTTCCTTTTTGCTTCACGGCTTCCATCACTTTATCATAATGTACTTCACCCGTTACATATAGTATTTCGTAGCTTTTGTTCCCAAACTGTTCAATTGCTTCAACGAAGGCATCGTTAATCGGTCTAGCCCCACGACTTCCACCAAATATAAGTACAGACTTTTTAGGAAGAGAAAGCCCAACTGAACGTTTCCCCTTCATTCCATTTTGATCCATTACCTCTGATGCTCGTGGATTGCCTGTCATTACCACTTTTGACTCTGGAAAATGCTCTATAGCTGCTTCAAAACAAACAGCAACTTTATCAACATAACGGCTTAAAAACTTGTTCGTTACACCTGGTACACTATTTTGTTCATGTACAATAGTTGGAATACCTAGTTTGGCTGCAGCGTATACAACTGGTCCACATACATATCCACCCGTTCCAATTACGATATCCGGATTAAAACGACGAATGTATCGTTTACTATCCTGTACACCTTTTAGAAAACGCATTACTGTTTTCACATTATCTAATGATATTTTTCGTTTAAATCCACTTATAACAATAGATTGAAATGGTATACCTGCTTTTGGAACGATTGTACTCTCTAGTCCATTTTCCGTACCAATATATAAAAATCTCGCTTCTGGATTTAACTTTTTTATTTCTCTAATTAAAGCAAGAGCTGGATAAATATGACCACCAGTACCCCCACCACTCACTAATACACGCACTAATACACGCACTACTAACTCCTCCGCTTCTCTTTTCTTATTTCCATTATACTTATTTCTATATACATATTGCATTTTTACACACATACGAAAAACCCTGTCTTATAAACAGGGTTTAGTAGCGAGAATGGCGACTTATATTTAATAATACACCTACTGCCATTAACATTAATGTCAAACTTGATCCACCATAACTTAAAAACGGCAAGGTAATACCCGTAACAGGCATCAGTCCTGTTACAACACCAACATTAATCATTACTTGAATCGCAATCATCGCCACAATACCTACTGCTAAAAACGTACCATATAAATCTGGCGCTCCTAATGCGATACGAATCCCGCGCCATAATAATAGACTAAATAATAATAACACAAATGAACCACCAATAAAACCTAATTCCTCGGATAAGATTGCAAATATAAAGTCAGTTTGCGGTTCAGGTAAATAAAGAAATTTTTGTCTACTTTGTCCAAGTCCAAGCCCAAATAATCCACCAGGTCCAATTGCAAGTAATGATTGGATAATTTGAAATCCACTCCCGAGCGGATCTGACCACGGATCTAAATATGATGTAATGCGTTTCATTCGATACGGTGCTGATGCAATTAACCCTACAAATCCTGCTACACCAATCAAACCAAACATTGCAAAGTGAAAGACTCTCGCTCCCGAAATGAATATCATAATGATACATGTCCCAACCATTACCGTTCCTGTCCCAAGGTCTGGCTGTAACATAATCATCCCAAAAGCAAGAAAAACAAAACTAAGAGCCGGTAATAAACCACGTTTAAAAGATGTAATCAATTTTTGCCGTTCTGCTAAAAACTTTGCCAAGAAAATAATCATCGCAAACTTCATAAATTCTGACGGTTGAATCGAAAATGCTCCGATTCCAATCCAACTTCGTGCTCCTCCTCGAACAAGACCTACTCCAGGAATAAGAACGAGAATAAGAAGAATGAAGCAAACTAGCAAAATCACTTTTGAATACGTACGCCACACCCAATAATCAATTTTCATAATAAAAAACATAGCTACTACACCAAGACCCGCAAACAGTAATTGTCTTTTTGCAAAAAAGAATGAGTCCCCCATTTTATAAGAGGCCCAAACTGCACTCGCACTATAAACCATAATCATTCCGATTGTCAACAATGAAAGTGTTACGATGATGAGAATAAAATCAGGCGTTTTCTTCATTACCCACAAACACCACCTCTTTAGGCAGAACCTTTTGCCCTATGTAACAAAACATCAGTAGGTGTTAGCCTACTGATGTTTTGATTTACTTTATATAAGTTTATGCACAGCTTGTATAAAAATGTCTCCTCTTTCTTCAAATGTTTTAAATTGATCCCAGCTTGCACACGCTGGAGAAAGAAGAACAACATCGCCATCTTTAGAATGAGCATAAGCCTTCACCACTGCTTCATCCAAAGTATCGACACTTTCAATTATATCTAATCCCGCTTTTTCTGCCGCTCTTACTAGTTTAGGAGCTGTTTGTCCAAATGTTACAATCGCTTTTACATTTTTGAAATACGGAATTAAATCATCAAATTCATTTCCGCGATCAAGCCCACCTGCTAGTAACACAATCGGTTGTGTAAACGCAGATAGTGCTTTCTCAGTCGCTAACATATTCGTTGCTTTTGAATCATTATAAAACTTACGGTTGTTAATCGTTGTTACATATTCTAAACGATGTTTTACACCCGTAAAACGTTTTAACACGACCGTAATTGCTTCATTAGAAGTACCTAATAATTTCGCAATACTCATCGCAGCTAAAATATTTTCTAAATTATGTTGACCAGGTAAAACGATATCGCTTACTTCAACAACTTTTTCACCTTTGAAATAAAGAGCGTTATCTTTTATACACGCGCCATCTTCAATTTCTTTCGTTGTCGAAAACAGGATTTTTTGACCTTTAGAATACGCAGACAAAGCCATCACATCTGCATCATCCGCATTTATTACACTATAATCATTTTCTGTTTGGTTTTTAAAAATATTTGCTTTCGCTAAACCATATTCTTTCTTCGTCCCATGATAATCTAAGTGGGCCTCAAATAAATTTAAAAACGCAGCAATTTTAGGTTGGAACAATTCTACTCCCATCAATTGAAACGATGAAAGTTCTGTAACTACAACTTCATTTTCTTTTGCACCCTGTGCTACTTCACACGCTACAGTTCCAATGTTCCCTGCAATTACAGGATGCTTTTGTCCTTCTTTTAGCATTTCAAATGTCAGCATTGTCGTCGTCGTTTTACCGTTAGACCCCGTAATCCCAACAAATGGTGCTTCTGAAATACGATATGCTAATTCAACTTCCGTAACAATTGGAATTTGCTTTTCTTTCGCAGCAACTAATATTGGATTAGAATACGGGATTCCTGGATTTTTTACTACAAGAGAAATATTTCTCTCTAATAATTCTAAAGGATGACCACCGCATACAACGTCCATTCCTTTTGCTTGTAATTCTGCAGCAAGTACATTCTCTGCTAAAGGCTTTCCGTCATTTACAATAACATTTGCCCCTAACTTTTGTAACAATGTAGCTGCTGCATAACCACTTTTTGCAATGCCTAATACAAGAATATTCTTATTTTGAAATTCAGTTACAGTTTTCAATTACATCCACACCCCGATATAAATTCCTAACACAGCTAATAAAAATCCTGCAGACCAAAACGTCACAACAACACGCCACTCTGACCAACCACATAATTCATAATGATGGTGTAATGGACTCATTTTAAAGACACGTTTTCCTGTTGTTTTAAATGAAATGACCTGAATGATAACCGATAAAGTTTCCATTACGAATACTCCGCCAATAATTACAAGTAGCAATTCTTGTTTTAATAAAATCGCTACAGCTGCAATGGCTCCACCTAAAGCTAATGAACCTGTATCTCCCATAAACACTTTTGCTGGATTCGCATTGAATACTAAAAATCCAAGTACAGCTCCTACAACTGCCATACAAAATATCGCTACTCCAAATTGCTCTTGTGCCACAGCAATAATACTAAATGCTCCAAATGCAATAGCAGCTGTTCCTGATAATAAACCATCTAAACCGTCAGTTAAGTTAACTGCATTTGATCCACCAATAAGCATAAATAGTACAAGTACGAAATACGCCCAACCTAATTCAAACTTAACATCCGTTCCCGGAATCATGATGTATGTGTGGAACGCTTGCCCTTTTCCAATTAAAAAGAATGCAATAGCAATAACAAGCTGACCTACTAATTTTTGTTTTGATGTTAAACCAAGATTTCTCTTCTTAACTACCTTTATGTAGTCATCTAAAAATCCAATCAATCCGTAACCAAACGTCACTAATAGTAATAACGAAACCTCTGCACCTAAATAATTAAACTTAATCGCCATAATAAGTGAAGTTACCATCATAGATACGTATATGACGATACCACCCATTGTTGGTGTCCCTGATTTTTTTTGATGTGACTTTGGTCCTTCATCACGAATACTCTGTCCGAACTTTAATTTTCTTAAAAATGGAATAAACAATGGCGAAAGGGCAACAGAAATTAAGAATGCTACCCCAGCCGTTACTAATAAACCTTGCTCAAGCACATGTAGTCCTCCTCTCACGTTGTTACTCTTCGTTGCTTAAACGCCCTTTAATTGCTTCTTTAGCAACTTCACGATCATCAAAATGATGAACTTCTTTACCAATAATTTGATACGTTTCATGACCCTTACCAGCAATAATAATGATATCATCTGCTTTCGCTTTAGTGATTGCATGGTGTATCGCTTCTTTTCTATCAATAATCACTTCATAATTTTTCCCGCTTGCACCATGTACCATATCATCTAAAATAGCCGCTGGATCTTCACTTCTTGGATTATCTGATGTGTAAATTGCATGAGTTGCATATTTTGTTGCAACACTTGCCATTATCGGTCTCTTCGTTCGGTCCCTATCGCCGCCACAACCAACGATACAATACACATCACCTTTTGCAAATTGTTTTGCAGTTTTTAATACATTTTCTAAACTATCCGGCGTATGTGCGTAATCAACAATAACTGTATAATTTTGTCCTCCATCAACAACTTCAAAACGCCCTGGAACCCCAGCTAGTTCTTTTATAACAGCAATGATTGTTTCTAATTTCACACCCGAAACAAGTCCTGCTGCTGTTGCTGCAAGTACGTTATATACATTAAATTTACCTATTAATTTCATCGTAACATTTACACTTTCATATGGTGTGACAAGCGTAAATGTAGTCCCGCCACTCGTCATAACGATATTTTTTGCCATAATGTCACTTGTTGTATCAATACCATATGTTACAACTGTTGCTGCAGTACTTCTCATATACTCTTCTGTTACATTATCATCGCTATTCAGCACAGCGTACTTTTCGCCATTATGATTATAACTATTGCCAAGCTGTGCAAATAGTAACCCTTTTGCATGTTTATATTCTTCCATCGTTTGATGATAGTCTAAATGATCTTGTGTTAAATTCGTAAATACCGCTACATCGTAATCACATCCGTGTACACGACCAAGATCTAACGCATGTGACGAAACTTCCATTACCGTGCTGTCCACACCTTGTTCAACCATTTTTGAAAACGTCTGTTGAAGTGTTAGTGCATCTGGTGTTGTATTTTTCACCTCAAATGTTTCATCACCGATTTTCATATTAATCGTTCCAATTAGCCCTGTTTTATGACCATGTGCTCGCATAATCTCATCCATAATATGCGATGTTGTTGTCTTTCCATTTGTACCTGTAATTCCGATTAAATGTAACTTGTGTGTCGGTTGACCATAAAAATAATCAGCTAAAACCGCTAACGAACGAAAAGTATTTTTCACAAGTACAACTGGAACGTCAACATCAATTGGTCTTTCCGCAACAATAGCAGCCGCTCCTTGTGCCGCTGCTTGCTTAGCAAAATCATGGCTATCAACCGTATATCCTTTCATACATACAAATAAGCTTCCCTCTTTCACTTTACGTGAATCAGCTTCTATAGATGTGATTTCTGGATTTTCTTTTGGAACAACTGGAAAATCATGCAAACATGATACAAGTGTATGCAACTTCATTTCACTAAACCCTCTCTACATTGTTTATTTATCTTTTTTTAGTAAGCAACACATTACCTCCTATATAAGGAGGTAAGTGCTACTGACCTATTTATGAATGAGACACTTACTGTCTCAAATTAAGTAACTGTTCTATAAAGAACTCACTTCCACCAATTGTACCATAAAACGTACTATGTTACCTTTAATTCCCGAAGTAAATTCTAATTTTTGAGCCTTCTTTTACTTTAGCTCCCGCTTCTGGTGATTGTTTAATTACTTTCTCTCCATCTCCACTTATATCAAGCTTCAAATCGACGAGTTGTGTTTGTAAGTCTTTCTTTTTCATTCCAATTAAATTCGGAACTTCCACAGTTGGTGTATCGCCCCATTTATATTCTTTCTCAACTTGTTCTTTTCTCGGTTTCACTCCCATAACAGGAAGCGCATCTCGAAGAATATTCCCGACAATTGGAGCTGCTACCACTCCACCAAACTGTGTAACCCCTTTTGGATTATCAACAGCAACATACACAACAATCTCTGGATCATCCGCTGGAGCAAATCCGATAAAAGATACTATATAATTATTCTCTAAATATTTACCATCTTTCACCTTTTGAGCAGTACCCGTTTTTCCACCTACACGATATCCATCAATATAAGCACCTTTACCAGAACCTTTCGCTACAACATTCTCTAATGCATAACGAACTTTTTCTGAAGTTTCCTTGGAAATAACTTTTCTTTTCTCAACAGGTGTCTTTTTACTAACAACTTGATTATTTTTCGGATCAATAAACTCCTTAGCTATATACGGCTGATACAATGTTCCACCATTTACAGCCGCCGCTACAGCTGCTACTTGTTGAATCGGTGTAACAGAAACCCCTTGGCCGAATGAAGTTGTTGCTTGCTCTACTGGACCAACTTTATCTAAATTAAATAAAATCCCACTGCCTTCACCTTGCAAGTCAATTCCAGTCTTCTGCCCAAAACCAAAATTACAAATGTATTTAAATAATCGGTCTTTACCAAGGCGAT
Organism: Bacillus cereus group sp. BfR-BA-01349; assembly: GCF_022663795.1. Lineage (NCBI taxonomy): Bacteria > Bacillati > Bacillota > Bacilli > Caryophanales > Bacillaceae > Bacillus > Bacillus cereus group sp. BfR-BA-01349. The sequence goes on along the minus strand of NZ_JAKUGE010000014.1, from coordinate 62,726 downwards.
CACCAAGTTCAATAAATCCCGGGTTACATGAGTTTTGAACGACTTCTAAAAACGTTTGACTGCCATGACCTCCTGCTTTCCAGCATTTCAATCTAGCTCCACCTACTTCAGCTGCTCCATCATCATAAAACGTATCCTTCTCTAAGTCTACTAAATTTTCATTCAATGCTGCAGCTAATGTAATGATCTTAAATGTTGAACCAGGCTCATACGTACTCCATACAGGTAGATTTCTGTTATACACTTCTGGAGAGACACTTTGAAAATCCGCTGGGTCAAAACTCGGTCGACTAGACATCCCTAAAACTTCACCATTTTTAGGGTTCATCGCAATCGCAATCATACCGTCAGGATTATAAGTTGACTCCGCAATATTCATTTCTCTTTCCATAATCCTTGTAATACGCGCATCGATTGTTAATCCTAAATTTAAACCGGCTTCTGGCTTTTTGAAATCATCACCAACATTAGGCATCCTTTGTCCTTTCGCATCTGCAAAAAAACGCACATGACCTTTGTCCCCATTTAGCTCTTTATCATAATATTTTTCTAGTCCCATAAGACCTTGGTTATCGCTACCTGCAAAACCTAATACATGTGATAAAAAGTTTCCAAATGGATAGTACCGGATAGAATCCTCTGCGATATACACGCCCTTCAGACTTAATCCTCGTACTTCTTTCGCTTTGTCATGTGATATTTTCCTTCCGCCCTTATCTAACCTTACAATCGATTCTTTTTTTGTAATCCTTTTATAAATCTCATCTTTTTCCACACCTAATACTGCAGCTAACTTCTCTGCAGTCTCTGCTGGTTTTTCAATTTGCCTCGGTACAACAAAGACAGTTGGAGCACTTTTATTCGTGGCAAGTTCCACACCATTTCGGTCTAAAATTTTCCCACGTTCGGGTTCAAAAGTAATATTACGACTCCATGAATCTTTCGCACGATCCGTTAACATATTCCCAAGAAAAAATTGCACATATCCAAGACGAATATCGATAATCGTGAAAATAAGTATACCTGATATAAGTATAAAAATAAGTCGTTTTCTAACTGTTACATTTGATACACGCATATCGGAACAAGCCTCCCTTACGCCTAGCTTGTTCCAATATATGCTTGTACTTATTTAATTAGAACTTATTCTCTTTTACCATTACGGCTTTTCTGCTTCTTGCTGTGGTTCGAGTGGCGGTACGAGTGTGACACCTAATTCTGTACCAGGTTGTAATAATGTTCCTTCCGCCACACTTTGTTCTGTTACGTATCCTGTACCAGAAGGTTTCAAGTTAAGCTGTAATGTCTTCGCTAAATTCATAACATCACGCAGTGCCCATCCTTGTATATTTGGCATTGTAGGCTTATCTCCTACCAAGAAGACTCGGTCGCCTTTTAATGTTTGTTCAGTCGCTTTTGGTACTTGTTGCTGTACTTTCCCTTCACCTAGTACGATTGGACGAAGTTTTGCTTTATCAATCGCTTTCCCCGCTTCAGCCATCGTTTTACCATTTACATCCGGAACAGTAGTTTGTTGTTCTTTCAGATGTTTTTTCGGATCTTTCACTTCATTTGGCTTAATCTTTAAATACTCTAAACTATTTTTTGTTACATATTTAAAAATATCAGCTAACGGTTGTGCACCGTTCTCATCATCTTTTAATTTCGGCTGTTTAACAGCTACATACACAACAAGTTGTGGATCGTCCATTGGTGCCATACCTAAGAATGAGAATATATAATTCTGTCTCCCTGTCATATAGCCGCCTTTTCCATCCGGAATTTGCGCTGTACCTGTTTTACCACCAACTGAATATCCATCAATTTTATAAGCTGTCCCTGTACCTTTCGGAGATGTAACAACACGTTCTAATAATTGTCTTACTTGCGCTGCTGTTTCCTTTGTAACAGGTTTTCCTACTTCTTCTGGCTTATGTTCTAATTTTACTTTGTCTGTTATCGGATCTACAATTTTATCAATTGCATAAGGTTTCATCATTTTCCCATCATTTGCAATGGCCGTTGCAGCTTGTACAAGCTGAATTGGTGTTACAGTGGAACCTTGTCCAAAAGCTGTTGTCACTTGTTGTATTTGCTGATCAAATAAAATTGTATTCGATCCTTCACCTGATAAATCAATGTTCGTTTTTTCATCTAATCCAAAACTATGAATATATTTTCGGAAACGTTCTGGACCAAGTTTTTGATCTCCTAAAATTGCAAACGCTACGTTTGAAGAACGCTCTACCCCTTCATCAAACGTGATAGAGCCCCAACCAGCACCACCGTTATGATCTTTTATTTTCCTATTTCCGACTTGATATGTCCCGGACTGATAATAATCTTGCCCTTTGTACACACCTTCATTAATGGCTGCCGCTAACGTGAAAATTTTCATTGTTGATCCAGGTTCAAATGCATTGGCAATTGCATCATTGAAGAAATATTTAATTTGACGATCATTAGGGTCATAACTAGGTTTAGTAGACATCGCTAATATTTTCCCAGTTTTCGGATCTGCAACAATCCCTATTAAACTTTCTGGCTCATATTGCTTACTTGCTGCTTTCATCGCGTCTTCTAAATAACTTTGGACACGTTGATCAATTGTTAAATACGCGTTATCTCCATTTTTAGGTGCCTTTACATTAACTTTTCCACCATCAAGGGACACACCTTTACGATCACCTGTATACGCTACTTCTCCGTTCGAAGCACTTAAGTATTTATCCAAGCTTTTCTCTATGCCAAATTGACCTACCGAGGTTCCATTCTCATTTGGTTTTGCATGACCTATAACGTAAGATGCAAAATCACCGTTTGGATACACCCTTGCATTTTCTGTAATAAAAGATATTCCCGGCAACTTCAACGCTTCTATTTGTTCCTTCTTTTCTTTCGTCAAATCCTTGCCTAACGTTCCAAATTCGACTTGACTTCTACCTTCCTTATTTAAAGAAGCTAAAATATCCTCTTCGCCTTTTCCAAGTACTCCTGCAATTTTCTTTGCAGTATCTTCTTTATTCTCAACTGAGTTAGCACCTTTTAGTGCAGCTACCATTTTGTAAGAGTTTGCATCTTGCGCTAACACATGACCGTTTTGATCATAAATGGTTCCTCGGTTCGCTTCAAGAACTCCTTTTTTACTATGCTTTTGTTTAGCAAGTGCATCTAAATCCTGATTATGAACTGTTCCTGTTGATTGTATGTAAAAAAATCGGGCTAATAACAGCAAAAAGAGCAGGAGGAAAAATATCATAAAATAACCTGCTCCCTTATTGGTATGAAATTTAGTCATATTCTTCTTCATCGTTCCTTCACACCTATTGCCTTATTTGAGGCCTTTCACATTATTCGCATTAATTTCTAGCCCGTGTTTTTTTGCAACTTCAGCGATTCGTTCATAGCGACTTAACTTCTCTACTTCAGCTTGTAATTCTTGATTTTCTTTTTGCTGCTGTACAATTTTTTCTTCTATCGTCGCTGCTTCTACATTAACTTGATAAAGGCCTGCTTTATTTCCAATAAACGCGACACAGGCATACAATAAAAAGCCAATAAACGCTACATACAACAGTTTTTCGATTCTTGTAATTTTTGCTTTAACCTTCGGCTTAGCCATCTGCTGTGGGGGCGTTTGAATTTGCACCTCTTCTTGCGCTTGTTGTTTGTACTTTACAGCTAAATTAGTCATACCTCTCTCTCCCTTTTATCGTTTTTCAGCGATTCTCAACTTCGCAGAACGCGCACGATTATTTTCTTCTAGCTCTATATCAGAAGGTAAAATCGGTTTTCTTGTAATAAGCTTTAATTTCGGCTTAAATTCATCAGGAATAATCGGTAATCCTGGCGGCAATTGTGGCGTTGTACTATTTCGCTTAAACGTTGTTTTACAAATACGATCTTCTAATGAATGGAATGTTATAACACTAACCCTTCCACCTGGCTTAACCATCTCAATAGCAGATTCCAATGCTTCTTCAAATACTTTTAATTCATCATTTACAGCTATACGAATTGCCTGAAACACTCGCTTAGCAGGATGCCCACCCGTTCTACGAGCTGGAGCCGGAATACCTTCTTTAATTAGCTCTACTAATTCTCCTGTCGTTTCAATAGCTTTATTCTCACGATAAGCTTCAATTTTTCTTGCAATTTGTTTTGAAAATTTCTCTTCACCGTATTGGAAGAAAATCCTTACAAGTTGTTCATATGACCAGCTATTTACAACATCATACGCTGTTAATGGGGCATCTTGATCCATCCGCATATCTAGCGGTGCATCATGATGATAACTAAAGCCTCGTTCTGGTGTATCTAATTGTGGGGATGAAACACCTAAATCAAATAAAATACCATCTACTTCTGTTATACCTATTTCCTGCAGTTTTTCAGCTAAATAACGGAAGTTACTCTTTACTGTTATAAACTGTTCACCGTATGAAGAGAACTTTTCTTTCGCGTTTTGAATCGCTATCTCATCTTGATCAAACGCTATTAATTTTCCACCTTCAGTTAATTGGGATAATAAATAAGAACTATGTCCTCCTCCCCCCAGTGTACAATCTACATATGTACCATCTGGCTTTATATCTAAGCCGTCTACTGTTTCCTTTAAAAGCACTGTTACGTGTTTAAACATTGTTGCACCTACTCTTTTTCCAATTAATTATGTTGAATGTATCCCTTCCTCTAAACACATATTTCACGCTTAGAGAATGAAATAATACGAAAGAACGACTCATTTAACTTACCAACAAAGGCAACATACTATACAAATCGCTATTTTCTTTTATTATATACTAAATTTTATCATCTTTTGCGGGAATTTAAATAAAAAACTGTCGAAAAAGCGAATAATACGTTTACATTTTGTGCTATTTTGTCATATATTTAAGTATCCAACACAATTGCCATATCTAACATTTTTTGATTGATAATTCAGAAAAAAATCACTTCACAGTAAATTCAACGGAATAAAAATAAAATCCTGCTCCAAAGAGCAAGATTTTATAGTTTTATAACATGATGTTTTCCGTCCCAAGAAAAAGGGTTTTCCATTACACGATCAACGAAATCCAAACCAAACTGATTTAAATAATAACATACATTCCACACACGCTCTTGCGGTGCACCTAATGGACGAAGTGCGAATTGTATACGGCGGAATTTATTTAGCTGAACCTCATACTTTTTCTCAACATTTCTTTTCAACATTCTTTCCAACAGTTCAATTTGTTCATTAATTTTCAATTCGTTTTTCCCTGCAAACGCACCTAACCCTGGCTCTATTTTCTTTACAAATTGCTGTAAAGATGTATGAATATCGGCAATTTCTTTTTTCGCCTTTTCAAAATGATCATCAATCGGTTCCTCTATTTGATTAGACAACCAGTTTTCACGCAGTTTATCGACATCATTTAAAAACGGATCAATTTCTCTCAATTGCAGATCGAATAAATCTGTCGCTATATCTCTCTCCACATAAGTAATTGTAAGACGAGGAACGACAGGTGGCATTTGAAAACCGACAGTATGGAATACTTGTTGTAATTCACTCCAATAAGCTAATTCCCCTGGACCTCCAATAAATGCGAGCGTAGGAAATACATACTCTTGCATAAGAGGACGTGTTACAACATTATTACTAAAACGTGCCGGATTTCTCTCCATCTCTTCAATCAACTCTTCGTATGAAAAGGAATGCGCCCCATCCTTTCCAACAAACTTCCCTTGATGCTCTTCAAGCAATACTCGTTCATTATCTATTTCCATGAATATATGCACTGCATGAGACTTCGTTTCAATAATCGGTTTGTATCCTAGTTCTTTAATTACTTCCTGCTGATTACGAAGGCCCTTTTGTACCTCTTTATACTTACTTATAATTCGCTTGAAAAATGGAATTTCTAACTCTCTTAATTCAGGATGATGTGAATCAACAAGGATTAAACCAGAATTAGCAAAGATTTTCGTAATAAGATGAGCAAAGAAATCTACATACGTATTCGATTTTTTCAAAGCATCATCAACAAATTTTAATACATCTTTTGTAAAATTTGTTTCTGGGTATGTTTTAAAAATCTCTTCAATCCAATTTCTACAATCTTCAACAGAAAGTTCAGACTCAGAAGCACTTGCCTTTTTCGGATTACGGTCATAAAAAATAGTTTTTTTCATCTTTTTATTTTTCGCTACAAAAGTATGATTAATCTCATCCATATCATGGTCTTCACCCGCAATCCAGAAGACAGGGACAACTTTAACTCCTAAACTTTCTTCCTTTTCCTTTGCAAGCTGTAAAATTGAAATAACTTTATGAATTGTATAAAGCGGTCCAGTTAATAACCCCGCTTGTTGTCCAGCTATAACAACATATGTATTTTCATCTCCAAGCGCTTTTACATTTTGAAGTGTAGATTCTCCCGCTTGTAATTTTGTATTATATTCTAATAAATGCGCTACTAAATCTTGGCGGAAAAACTCCCTTTCACGCAAATCATGTAAACGTTGTTTAAAAGCATCTTCTGTTAACATATAATCAAAACATGACTGTATCTCTTTTTTACCGTTCATATAGTCCGCTACAATACCTTGTTGCGGAACAGAGATTTCTTTTATCTCCATATAATTCTTCCTTTCGTATCCAGTTCTCTCACCAATCCACATTGTAGTCAATGTTTCACGTAAAAGCAAAGAATAACACTTATACTCTTGTTTCTAAACCTTTTATTGCATCGAACAAAAATTGAAGTGTCGGAACTGGTCGTTGCTGTTTCTTAGCTTCTTCTAATACATATCCAACAATCGCATTAATTTCCGTCTGTCTACTCGCTCTTACATCCGCTAGCATAGAAGATGTATTACGAGACGTTCCTTCACACACATTTCGTACCATTTGCCATACCATTTCTTTTTCTCCTCTAATAAGAAATGCTGCCTCCTGAAACACTTGCTCCATCATTTGATAAAAAAAACGATTCGTGATTAATTCACCATTCTTAACTCCCAATAGTGCTGTCAACGGATTGATACATACATTTACTACTAATTTTTTATGCATAATCTCTTCCCAATCCGTTTCTATTTGAACTGGAAAATAAGCAACAGGAAAATAATTGAATATTTTTTTAAAATGTATAGATTGACCACAAACCACTCCAAATTTTGTTACCCCTATCCCAGTATGATGAACGATATGCCCTCCCTCTTTTTTCGCACCATGTTCTACAATACCAACAGCTATATTTTTACTCCCTATGTTCAGCATCTTTTGAAGATGCGACATTCCGTTTTGCAAAAAGATTAATGATGATGCCCCTTCCACAAACGGTAGTACGTCATCTATATGATATTGCTTCACAGCAATAAATATATAATCTAAATTTTGCGCTACCATACTTTCTATCGGTAAAACAGATGGATATACTGTTTCACATCTTCCATCTCTAATACAAGTTACACCTATTTCATTTAATTCTTCAGCTTGCTTAGCTGTTCTTGTAAACAACGTAACATCTTGGTTATTTTTTTGTAAATAAAATGTATACAATAGACCAATAGCACCTGGTCCGACAATTCCAATTTTCATTTTCACACAAGGAATTCACACTAAGTGCCCTTGCCTTCCCCCCTTTATATCTTTTTAAAGCACCTGAGCACGCCCTATAATTCCGCTCCTCTGCCCAACAAATATACTCTCATTTTTCACTATGTATGTACCACCTATTAATACGCTTCTACTCTTAGTTTAGCAAATCCTCAAAAAAAATAAAAAAAGAAATATACTATCTTCTTCATAAAAATAAAAAAATGAGTTATACTATTATTATAAATATTTTTACTTTTCTGCATTCAACGAGACAAGAAAAGGATGTGATGTAATGGGATTCCCAAAAGTTGAGCGCTTGCTCATCAATTATAAAACGTTAGATGAATTCAAAAAATTTAAAGGGTGCGGAGCCCAGGAACTATCTATGCTGGAAGAATTGCAAGCAAACATTATTGAAAACGACAGTGAATCTCCATTTTACGGTATTTATTATGGCGGATCACTAATCGCACGTATGAGTCTATATATGAAAAGAAACGGCGGAGAACCATTCGAAATTACAGGTCCCTACCTAGAACTTTATAAACTTGAAGTATTACCAACTTTTCAAAAACAAGGATTCGGGCAAATGCTTGTAAATCATGCGAAACAAATGCAATTTCCTATTAAAACGATAGCACGTATTCATTCAGCTGGTTTTTGGGATAAATTAAATTTCAACCCCGTATCAGTAACTGATGGAGATTTTTATATTTGGCAGCCAGAAGCAAATTTGAATGCGGTTACAAACGAAGAATCGGCTTAAGAAATAAAAAAACAGCTGTATAACAGCTGTTTTTTATTTCTTAAGCTTCTCTAACTTCTCATTCGAGCGAGCATTGTTTCTTTCCGCTACCATTACACTTCTTTTTTGATCGATATAATCAAGTAGTGTTCTATACTCTTCTTCATATACTGATAATCGCTCCAGAAGACGCTCTCTTTCTGTTTGTAATGATTCAACTTGTTGTTGCAACACTGTTAAAGAGTTTTCATCTTTATAATTTTGCAAGAAATCAATAACATCATTCAACGTAATTGACGTAGGTTCTAACACCTTTGTCTCTTTCACTTCATAATTTTCTACTTTACGAAGTTGCTTTGCTTCCTCAATACGTTCTTTATATTGCTTTCTTACGTAAGAATTCCATCTAAACCCACATGCTGCTGGTGTACGAGATAAATTTTTCCCCACTTCCTTAAAGGCAGAAAGTTGTGTTCCACCTTCTCGAATATGCCGGAGTACTACTTCTGCCAGAAGCAAATCTTCATCATCAGTCCAAGCATCTTGTCTTGTTGTCGCCATCTCTCTAGTCCTCCCTATGCATTTTTTATTAAGCATATGCAGTTACTAGAAAAGATAGAATACAACAACTAAAGATTAAGACAAAAAAAATAAACGCAGAAGATATCTTCTGCGTTTATTTTCCCGCAATTACTTGCTGATTACTTCTTTACCTTTGTAAATACCGCATGCTTTACATACACGGTGAGCTAATTTCGCTTCACCACAGCTTGGGCACTCTACCATACCAGGTACTGATAATTTGAAATGCGTACGACGCTTTCTTTTTACTGTTTTAGAAGTTCTTCTAAAAGGTACAGCCATTCTTCCCACCTCCTTAAAAGAAATAGTTATTTTCATATGAAGGCCTGAACCAGTCTTCCGATTATTTGTCAAAAAACTTTGCAAGTCCTGCCAATCTTGGATCAACAGTCTTTTCTTTGTCTTCTTCCGAAATCACTTGCCAGTCTTGACCTTGCGTCGGTGCTCCACCAGAAACATCATCACTGAAAATTTGCATTGGAATCTCCAAAAGTATATTTTCCTTGATTACGGGCAGTAAGTCAAGTACTTCTCCTTCTAAAGAATGAATTTCAGCTTCAGTTTCAAATTCTTCTTGTGAAGTTTGGAACACCTCAGTTGTTTTAATGTCAAATGGTAATGTCACATCTACTAAAGAGCGAGAACATGGTAAAACCATGCTTCCAGTTATATGTAGATGAAACGTAAACTTACCGGAGCCAAAATCAACTCTTCCCGTTACATGAACAGGATTAATTTCACGAATATCTTTCTCGACCTCTTTTAGCTCACTTACATCTACCATCTCATCCAATGTCAATCCTTTATTTCTCAATTTATTCAATTGATGGATGGACCATTTCATATCATATCACCTCAAGGCAACAAACAAAATTATAGCTAGCCATTTTATATTTGTCAATGTTTTTTCTTTACACTATAATGAAGTCATCATAGTAAATAATATATAGAGTATCACGTTTTTCAAAAAGATGCTACATCGAAAGGAGAGATTACCATAAAAGCTGGTGGTATTGTTGTTGAATATAACCCTTTTCATAACGGTCATCTTTATCATGTGCAACAGACAAAAAAGTTAACACAATCTGATATAATAATTGCCGTTATGAGTGGTCCTTTTTTACAGCGTGGTGAGCCCGCACTCATTTCCAAATGGTATCGCACTAAAATGGCCTTAGCAAACGGCGTAGACCTTGTTGTAGAGCTTCCATACGTCTTTGCAACACAAAAGGCTGAAACCTTCGCAAATGGTGCTATTTCCATTTTAAATGCCCTACGTGTTTCTGAAATTTGTTTCGGTAGTGAGGATGGACAAATCGAAAATTTTTATAATACCATCTCCGTACAAAAAAACGAAGAAGAGACTTTTAACTACCTTGTAAAACAATTCATGGACGCTGGTAATAGTTATGCAAAAGCAACATCGGATGCTTTCTCACACATTTTAACATCTGAAAAAAACATAGATATGTCACAACCAAATAATATTTTAGGCTTCCAATATATGAAAGCAATTCTGTCACAAAATAGCTCTATACAAGCTCAAACTATAAAAAGATTTGCCTCTCATTATCATGATGAAACATTTAATGACCAACATATTGCAAGCGCAACAAGCATCCGAAAACAACTCTTTAGCGAAGAAGGATCATTTACAACAATTAAACCTTTTCTCCCACAGGCAACCACTTCGCTTTTAGCAAATTACAAACAAAACTACGAGATATTACATAATTGGGAACAATACTTTTCATTTTTTAAATATAGACTCATGACGATGTCTCTAGGGGACTTACGACATATATATGAAATAGAAGAAGGTTTAGAGCATCGTATTTTATCAAAAATACAAAACAGTTCCTCCTTCTATTCATTCATGGAAGCATTAAAAACAAAACGTTATACATGGACTAGATTACAAAGAGCTTGTACACACATTTTAACAAACACAACAAAAGAGGAAATACGTAGCGCAAATATAGAACAACACGCACCATATATTCGCCTGCTAGGCATGTCACAAAAAGGACAAACTTACCTTTCAAAAAACAAGAAAAAAATCGAACTTCCAATCCTTACTCATACAAAAACATTCGACCATGCCGCTTTAGATATAGAGAAAAAAGCAAACTCTGTATATTTCTCCATCATGCACGAACCGTTACGCACACAACTATTAAAACAGGATATAACACACCATCCTATTCGCTATGATGAAACAACTACAAAATTCCTATAAAAAACCTCTCTATTTCAGAGAGGTTTTTTCCTTATCCATCTTTTCTAAATATATTAACGCATCATCCAGCGTATCTACTGGTACAATTTTCATTTTTGTTTTAATATCCTTTGCAGTCTCAAGTGCATCTTTATAGTTCGATTTCTCCGCACCTTTTTCATTTGGCGCAAAGAACACTTCAGCCCCGGCATCGCTAGCAGCCACCACTTTTTGATTTATACCACCAATTGGGCCCACTTCTCCTTTTTCATTAATTGTACCTGTTCCAGCTATTTCATGTCCTTTCGTTAAGTCTTCTTCCACAAGTTGATTATATATTTCTAATGTGAACATTAAACCTGCGGATGGTCCACCAATTTCATGAGAATTAATTTTCACTTTCGGATCGACCACTAATTCTCTTTCCGTAACGATAGAAACACCTATACCGACACGTCCATTCCCATTAGGAATCGTCTTTACATTTAAATTCTCTTTCAATTGTTTTCCATTTCTCATGTACTCAATACTTACAGCATCGTTTTCTTTTTTCCCTGTCATATATTCAATAAATTGCTCCGTCTTTTCAAATATTTTTCCGTCAACAGCTATAATAACATCACCAAGCTTAAGCTTTCCTTCTGACGGCATTCCTTTTGCCACACCAGCAACTAATACACCTTTATTTTCAAAAGATACTGAGCGATTTGCACGTTTATATGCATTATAAATTGCTGCATTTTGCGAATCTTTCATCGCATAATTTTGGCGAAATTGATATTCTTCATCACTCTCACCTTTTTGCAATATTTCTTCCGCTTTCGAAATATGTGTATATTTATTAAACTGTGCCGCTATTAAATTCACCACATTTGCTGGTCCCATTGAAACCGTAACAAGCATAAAATCACCAGATTCTTTCGTTCCACCCTCAACTTGAACATAAGGCTCTAATTTGGCAGCCATTCCTGGTTTTGTTACATAATACGGTAAACGCACGTAAACAAGTAACATCGCCAATATAACCCCTATTAAGATTGCATATATAAACCGAAAACGCTTAAACATTATGTTTCTCCTTCCACTGCTCAATTAATAAATAAATATTTGAAACATGTTTTTCTGCTTCTACTTCTCCAACTCGAATAATGTCTTCAATGTTTGTAAAAGCACGTGAACTAAATTGCTCTACAGCTGGTCGCATCATTAAATCCGATGCAATTTGCCGATTCATTACAAGCTCATGCTGCATAATTTCAATACTTTGCATAATTACGTCATAAATGGACGTAACATCGCCATTCACCTTAATTGGAGATACATCAACAGCGATAACAATATCGGCCCCTAACTCTTTCACAACCGATACTGGGATGCGATCAATGACTCCACCATCCACTAATAATCTTCCATCTATTTTTTCTGGTACAAACACTCCAGGAACAGATATGCTAGCCCTCACCGCATCTGCAACTGGCCCACTTGTAAAAACCACTTTTTCCCCCTTCAATATGTCAGTAGCCACAACAGCCGTCGGGATATCTAACTCTTCTAAATTTTTATTATATGTAAACATTTTAATCATATCTTTGACACGTTTTCCAGCAATAAATCCCATTTTCGGTACCGTGAAATCTAAATAATACTTCCGCTTAAAAACAGATGCCAATTTATACAATCTTTCAACGTTACTACTTGCCGCATAAAACGTACCTATTAGCGCCCCCATACTACTTCCTGCAATCATGTGAATAGGGATACCGGCTTCCCTTAAAACCTTTATTACACCAATATGAGCAAACCCTTTCGCTCCTCCAGACCCAAGTGCTAAACCAATCTTTGGTTCTTTCATTTTTCTCACCCTTTAATTTTTTTCATTCCTTTTTCATACTTATGGTCTAAATTCACTACGTATCCACGTATACTGAAATGAACGTTTTTTGGGACAAAGGGGGATTTACTTACATGTATGAAAAATGGAAAACCGCTTTCCTTACCATATCAACACTATTTTTAACCTTTTCTCTTGTACTCCACCCCCAAGCCGCTTTGCAAGCTTCTATTCGCGGGTTAAATATATGGTGGGAAGTTGTATTCCCTTCACTACTACCGTTTTTCATCATTGCGGAACTTCTAATTAGTATCGGTGTTGTAAAATTTATTGGCGTTATATTAGAACCACTCATGCGCCCACTTTTTCGCGTTCCAGGGATAGGCGGATTTGTTTGGGCGATGGGAATGGCTTCTGGTTTCCCTGCAGGCGCCAAATTAAGCGCTAGACTACGAAAAAGCAATCTTTTAACTCAGATTGAAGCGGAGCGCCTCGTTTCTTTCACAAATTCTTCCAATCCGCTTTTTATTTTCGGTGCTGTGTCTATCGGTTTTTTTAATAATCCGAAATTAGGAATTATATTAGCCGCTGCCCATTATTTCAGTAACTTTGCTGTCGGATTAATTATGCGTTTTTACGGCGATAATACCGCTTACAAAAATAATACACACACTACAAAAAAACGTCGCTTTCAAAACCCTTTTTTAATTCTTCACGAGACACGCTTACAAGAAAAAAGACCAATTGGTAAATTACTTGGGGATGCCATTGTTTCTTCTATTCAAACATTACTTATGATTGGCGGATTTATTATTTTATTCTCTGTGTTAAATAAAATGATTACTGTATTCCATATTACAGCAGCTCTTTCTTTTATTATGCAACATATTTTATCATTCTTCCAACTAAGTACAGATTTTAGTATACCTATATTATCAGGTATTTTCGAAATGACACTCGGAAGCCAAATGATTAGTCAAATAAATGAAACACCACTCTTACAACAAGCTATGGTAACAAGCTTCATTTTAGCATTTAGCGGTCTTTCTATTCAGGCACAAGTTGCTAGCATATTAGCTGAAACAGATATCCGATTTAAACCCTATTTTTTCGCACGAATTATTCAAAGTATTCTTGCCCCTATTTTTACATTTGTATTTTGGACACCATTTTATGAGAAAGTGAGTTCTTTCTCACCTATGCCAAAAGATATTCCTGTATTTTTATCCGAGCATCCTTCTATACTACATGAACTTTGGACATCTTTTATACATTATGGACCAATTTTTACATTATTTTGTCTATACTTATATGTTATTTTATTATTTTTGCGCACATATAAAGAAAAACCCCGTTCACTTTAACGGGGTTTGAAACTTTTCTTTTAAAGCACGCTCTACAATAGGAGGTACAAGATCTACTACACTTCCTCCATACCTCGCAACTTCTTTTACAATACTCGAGCTTAAAAATGAATATTGGTTGTTTGTCATAATAAAAAATGTTTCAATATTTTCATCTAATTTTCGATTCATAGAAGTAATTTGCATCTCATATTCAAAATCAGAAACTGCTCGTAAACCACGTAATATTGCATTTGCATTACGCATTTTTGCATACTCTACTAATAGCCCACTATGCGAATCTACCTTTACATTCGGGATATCCTTTGTCGCTTCTCGAATTAGTTCTAATCGCTCTTCAACTGAAAAGAATGGTTTTTTTGATGAATTGTTTAAAACGACTACGTACACCTCATCAAATACTTTTGCTCCCCTTTTAATAATATCCAGATGCCCAAGGGTAATTGGATCAAAACTTCCTGAAGAAATAGCTATACTTGTCATTCTGTCCCCTCACCTTCATACTTATAAATCGATATTGCAGTAATCCCATAATTCTCAGCTCGTACTTTTACAAGCCTTCCTATTGAATTAGGTAAAACTACATCATTACCATGCTCTGCCATAATTAATCCATCACTATGTAGCAATCCATGTTGATCCATTACACTAATTAAAGATACAATTTTTTGCTCTTTATATGGAGGATCTATTAATATAAGATCGAATGACATTTCACGTTTTATTAACGCCTTTACTGCACGTTCAGCATCATTTCGATATACTTCAGCTTGTTCCTGTACTCTACAACTTTCTAAATTTTGATGAATTACTTTTATTGCTTTACTATCCCGATCAACAAAAATTACTTTATCGATCCCTCTGCTCAAAGCCTCAATTCCAAGACCACCACTACCACCAAATAAATCAAGGGCGATACCACCATCAAAATAAGGACCTATCATATTAAAAATAGATTCTTTTACTTTATCTGTCGTTGGACGTGTTGTATTACCAGGAACCGCTTTAAGTGGGTGTCCTTTACATTTTCCTGAAACTACTCTCATCTGTTGTCACTACCTTTATTTCAATCTATCGAGCGATTATAGAAAGCCATTCCCACTTCGGTAACAGTTAACAAACCACATTCACCTAACTATAGAAAAACTCAGCCTCAAATAACCTCTCGTTATTTTTATGTATTCATCTCATCATTCACTAATATGAACCCAATATGTATATTAGTTCCACTTTATCTTTTTTATCCTATCACAAAATAAAAAAAAGAAAAATAAAAAGCCCAACATAAAATTTAATTTCATTATGTATATCTTCATTTAGATTGGACATAAATAATTATAACAACATCACCTTCGATGTTGTTGCCAACCGCGGAGAAGACTTACGTTTCCCCATAAGTTCTTCCTCCGGTTTCTCCTCTCCCTTTGCCTTCTTACTAGTACATGCTAGTATAAGAAGGGCCCTGCTATGCAGGGTTTTTTTTCTTTGTGTGCTTTTCATTTAAAAAGTGAAATGGTACAGTAAAAGAAAGAGGAGGAAAAGATATGATTCAACGCTTTATAGAACTTGGAGAAGGCTACTCTGATTTATATGAATTACTTGAAATTGCCAAAACAAATCAAGAACGTATAGCACATATGTTACAATTTGAAACGATAAAAAACGATAAAAAAGTGTGTTCGCTTGTTGTAATATTAAAACCAACTACTACTGGTGATTTCCAACCATTATACATATGTCGTGAAGGCATTCCTGTATTTGAAAATAAAAAAAGTAAACGTGTCATTTTATTTGAAGAAACGGCAGAACAACTCGGGAAAAAAGTGGCTACCTTTACTGTAAAACCATCTACAACTTTCCCAGAAAAAGAACTATTTTTTAATCATTTAATTGGTATTTTACGAATGAACAATTTCATTCCTCCGATGAAATAATGTGTTATTTCAAGTGAAAAATCCCCGGCTAAATTTAGCAGGGGATTTTTTCTATTAGCTATAATCGTATTCTTTTGCTCGATCAGGACGGGAATTTTCAAATTCCGTTTTTAAATACGGGCGATACGACTGTTCTATCTTTTTCACAAAAGGAAGTTTGTTCAACTTATGCATCATATGCTCAATTTGTTCCATATCACAATATACTACAGCATATTTTAATCGTTTTGATATGTAATGTATGTTACCATATTTCCTTAAAATCTTGGCATGTTTCAATGAATGTAAATAAACAATCATACTTTGTCGTTGCCCGAACATAATCTTCTCCATCTTCTCCTTTTAAAAACATATATTTTATATTCTATGAAAACCAATCAGAAATTTATAACATTACAGGACAAACTCTGTATACGTTTTCTTCCAACTTCTAAAAAACGGGGTACATCACCCCGTTTTTTTACAACCACAACCTCCGCCAGTACCACAACCTCCACCACAGCCACCAGCATCAAAGAATGGATTTCCTGTTGGCACTTTAATGGAAGAAGACACTTCCGAACCGATTGCTACACTAACTTCGTCTAATAACTTCTGCAAAGCAGTTTCTGCTCTTTTAAAAGCTGCAACCTTATCATGTAAGTCCACAGAACGCTTTAATTCTCTCATTTTCATCGACACGGTAGTATAGTCAGGATGGTATTTTCCAAAACGCTGTACTTCCTCATACCGTTCTTTCATCGCTGTAAATTGCTGAATTAGCGTCTGAAGTTCCATATCTTCATGTAATTCTCTATAATACTTACGATAATCTTCTGCTATATCTGAACAGATAATCGCTTTTGCAAGCTGCTCTGCCTTATCTAATATTAATACGCTTTCTAGCGTCGCTACAATCATGAGAGACACCTCCGAGTATCCATCATACCACATTTAGATTAGAACTACTAATTGAAGTGACTTACTCAAAAGAAAGATATAACGTAACTATTTTTACACTATATCCGTACACACTTATACATTAATATGTTCCGCTATATTATATTTAAGAACATCCCATTTTCCACTATTTTGTTTCACATAACTAATACACGCATTTTTTAATGGTGTCTTAAATGTAATTTCATCTGGTTCAATGGCATGTAAAATCGCTTTTATCGCGTGTGAGTGAGCAACAATAATAATACGTTTGCCAAAATGAGTTGTCGCAACATCTTCTAAAGCAGCAAAGCAACGAGCTACAATCTCTTCATCTCGCTCCATACCTTCTACTTTACCCTCAGCAATCAACTCTCTAACAGCCGCAACCGGCTTCCCTGAAGCTTCTCCAAAATTCCGTTCAACAAATCGCTCATCTAATAAAATCGATTGTAATCCAACTGCCGTTGCGATTTCATTAGCCGTTTCTTGCGCTCTAATTAACGGGCTACTTATAATGATATCCCACGTTTCTTCTTGTAAAGCAGCTGCACTTTGACTCGCTTGCTTCTTACCAACTTCATTAAGCGGAATATCTTCTCGCCCCTGAATAATTTCTTGAAAATTCCAATCAGTTTGTCCATGTCGTACTAAACAAATTTCCGTCATGCTGCAACTCCTTTTTAAATAATCAACTTCTATTGTAACAAAAGTTCTGCATGACGGACATATTTTTCACTTCCAATTAGGTTGCATTTTGTTGCTTCATATACTGAAACATATCAATCATGATCGAAGCAACGGCCAATTGATTTTGAAACTTTTCCACTTTATCTGGTATCGTTTTTTTGAAATGTTGCATCGCCGCTAACTCAAAAGCCTCTTTTTCTTCAGGATTTCGTGTTAATTTTCTATACCAGTACGGTTGCTCTCTAATATAGCGAGATAAATCCTCATCAGCCTTTATAAACTCCATAATTTCTGCTCTCATCATCTTTCCCCCTAATCCTTTTGAAAGAAAAACGGGTTATTTTCTGAAGTACTTTGCTCTTGCTGCGTACGGTTACCTTGAAATTGCTGAATAACTTGTTGCACGCTCCCAATTGCACTCGTCACATTGGCTAAATGGTTCTGCATTTGTTCCACGTCCAACTTTTTAAAAAAAGAAAGCATTTGCCCCATCACATCAGCAGTTTTTTCCTCTTCAGTTCGATTATCTTTTTCTTTTTTATTTTCTTTTACCGAAGAAAACGCAGGCGCTCCATCCGGTCTATAAGTTGCCCATATTGGATCTTCTTCACCAAGTAAGTACCATTCTTCATAAAATTGTTGCCATGTTTTATGACCACTTCTAACCTCATGAACCATTTTAGGGTGATGGTTTACAAATTCTTTAAACTGTTGAATCGATGGATGTAACGGTCCTTTTGTTGTTGGCATAATCCTCACCTCTCCATGTATATCTACTATATAGTAAGAAAAAAAAGGCGCATGGTTCGCCTATTTTTAGACGATTCATGCACCTTTTTTTCTGCTATTTGCATACGGTCAGATTCCCACCTACAATTCAGTGAATACGAAGTAACTAATTTGGTAATGTGACACCCCACCGCTTACAGTTTCGCTTTATTTTCGAATAAAGTTTTGTGTATAAAATTTATCGTATACACCAACACCTAATCCTGTAAATTGTTCATTTAATAAATTCTTTCTATGCCCCTCACTATTTAACCAACCTTGCACTGCCGCAATTCCATCACTATGTTGCGCCGCTATGTTCTCACCAGCAAGTTGAAATCCTACTTTCCCGCGCTGCAAACGATCTCCTAGTGTACCTAATGTAGGTGAGTCATGAGAAAAATAATTATTGTGTTTCATATCTTTACTGTGACCAACAGCAACATCTGCTGTTTCCTGATCCCATGTTAATAACGGTAATTTATGACGACTTCGAATGATATTTGTTAAATCAAAAATTTGTTGCATATTCCCATTTTCTACTTGTTTTATTTTTTCTGGAGTCAATGGTTGTTCTGCTATTAATTCACCTGAATAAACGAGCTGATACGGTCTTTGGCGTAATAAAGTTTCATCATCCATATAACGAACACCAACAAGCTCATGTGTAAATTGATCAAAATACAATTGCGCCCATCCATCTTCTACAGGTATTAACGGTTGTTCCATGACTTCGGTATCAGATAGCTCAAATTGATAACTATTTTTCCCTCTTTTTAATGAAATTTCATGCGAAAGCGGACTTTTTTTATATACTTCTTCATATTTTTCATTTATATAATAAGGTGGAACCTTAACTTGTTCACCAGCTGCGTATGCCGTTACAACTTTACGTTCAGAAACTCCAAATTGAACATACTGAGTTAAATCCTGGTTGTATACCCACCATTCATATCCGTATGCAGATGGCTCTATTCGAGAGGGTTCTCCCCACTTCGCTAATAAGTTTTCAGAGTCTTCACCAATCATATTTAAAACAGTGTCTGAGGAGTCTTCCTTAATTTGCTTTTTCTTTTTCACAATTTTATTTTCTTGCTTTGATTGAGATGGGGTTAATATATATTGTGAAACGAGTAATTTCCCGTATAAATCAACAGCTAAAATTAAAAATGTAATCATTACGATACGCAATAATTTCTTCAAACGATATACCTCCTGAACAAAACATAAAATTGAGATATACACAAATCCTTTTCTTTCTTTTTGTGTGTACCGTACTCTTTTCACTATATCATATTTTTGTGAAAAAAGTCTGGATTATCCCTTTTCTCTCAATATGAATTGCACTTTCTTATTATTCATACTATTATAAAAATAATGGTGTAACATTAAAAAAGGAGGTATTATATGCAATTTACAAATACGAAATTTAATGGAGCCGTCGTTGAATTAACTCTTTTAACTGAAATCATGGAAAACAACCACTTCGTACTTGCCGGACAGTGGGATTATGAACGAGTTACATACGATTATAAATTTGAAATATTAAAGGATGTTTATTATTTACGAGTGCAAGGAGTTGCTGTTGAAGGTGACATCGGCAGTAGACACGCTGAAGTAAAACTACTTCCCCCCTTATTAGGAAAACATTATTATCCTCACGGCGTTGAATATGGTGATGATGAGACTTTCCCAACGAATGTACTTCAAAAAAGCGAACAACTCCTACAAAATGTCGAAAAAGAGTTAAAAGAATTTCAAATTATTGATTAACAAAAACAAGCGCATCAATATGATGCGCTTGTTTTATTTCCCTTCCCTAAGAATGAATCGTTTTTTTTACTGGATATCCATAAATAGATCCATCTTTTACTTTAATCTCATCTTCCCAAGGAACCTTATATTTACCTTCAGCTAAATCTTTTACAAACGTATATGGATTTTCTTTCACCCCACCAGGAGTTGCTACATATCCTCTTGAACCTAGATTATATATATTATTTTCCAATCCCCATCCTAATCTAGCCTGATCTGCTAGTTCTGGATATACTTCAGCAGTAACAATCTCCCACGGATTTCGATGACCCTGTACTAAAGTAGTCCCATCAAAGTTACATACTTGTCCTTCACCAAAGTAATAAAATACACCATCATAACCCGCTAAGTTTACCGACAATGTATACATTAAATTTTGCCCTGCATTTGAGCGATTGGTTAGCATCCATTGTTCACTAACTTGTGTACTATATCCAGAAATACGAATTAAGACATTTGCACCTTTATAGGCCGCTTCACGAGCTACTTCAGGGAACATGCCATCATGACAAATACAAACAGCTAATTTACTTCCTCCAGGTCCATCACAAACAGGTAAGCCTAAATCTCCAGCTTTCCAAGGCTCGACTGGCACCCAAGGATTTAGCTTACGATACTTCAAAATCATTTCACCTTGTGGATCAATAATAACTGCTGTATTATATGGCTCTCCACCATCAGGATTTTTCTCCATTATTGAAAAAACACCATATACTTTAGATTCTTTACATGCCTCAGCAAATAAGTCTGTTTCTGGCCCAGGCACTGTGCATAAAAATTCTTCTGTAGTCCATTTTTTTGTATTGAGCCCTTGTGTACTATATTCAAGAAATACTATCTATTCTAAACCAGGGTAACCTGATTTGGTCGAATGAATTGTTTTTATGATTTGTTGAATTTGTTTATCAATGTCTGCACGCGATTCTACTACTGGTACTGGATATTGAATTAGTGCTGTCAAAAAACCACTAATCGGCTTTACCATACTTCCACTACTACCCATTTAAACTCCCCCTTAAAATAGTTCGTGTTTATTAAAGATAACAATATATATTTGTAACTCTCTAAAAAACTTGCACTACATATGGAATTATTACGCATGAAAGCTAGTAGTAAATTTTATCTCCACTTTTAGTACACGCCTACACTAACTTAACATAAAAAGTTAGAAAATTCAATCTTTTTAAAGGTAGCTAAAACTAAAAAAGAAAAAGCGCATGGAATCCCATACACTTTTTTACTTAGTCTGTAAATACGGCGGCAATTGTTGCAACTGCTCCTTATCCTTTTCACGTTCTCTACGTGCCCATCTAAAGAATACATAGCCTATAATTGTACCGTATACTATTTCCTGGACAATTTTCATTATAATACCACCAGTTTGCTGGTCTTGTACGACTGGCATCCAGTGCAAAAATTCTGGTCCCGTTATATTCAAATCTGATAAAGTGTCCGCTGGTACACATAGTTCCATCGCTTTCATCCAAGCAGCTGGATCCGTATACGTTGCAAATAACGGCGCTGTCGCAAAAATGATTAACGCACAGGCAGGCGTTAATAATATGCCGTTAGCAAACATATAACCAAGTTTCTTTATATCACTTAACGTTTGATATTCTGGTAATGGATTTAACATCGGCCACCACATCATGATTGCTGTAAAAAACAATATAGCGAGACAAATAGGATGAGCTATTTGACTTTGTTTTACTGTATCAAAAACAACTGGTAAATGATAAAAAGAAAACAGGCCGTTAAATACAAACAACGCAATAAGTGGTTTAGCAAATGCCTTTAATATAATTTGAACGAACTTAAAAGAAGTAATGTAACGATATAACCAAATTGGTATACCAAGCAACAGTAACGGTGGAACTGCAATATACATGACTGCCATTTCAAACATATGAGCACTAAATATAATATGGCCAATTAAATCAATAGGTCCTCCCTTTACAAAATACAAAAGAACAATACCAGTCGTAAAATAAAAAATTTGCTTCTTACTTACCTTCGTCGCATTTTCAAATCGCATTCTATATGGCCCAATAATTAAGAAGTACCCAATAAGAATTGAAAGCATAAATAATAAAAAGATTGGACTCCATAAAGCCTGAAAACCAAATATCCACAAGTTACTCATTTTCACACCTACCTTCGTAAGGTTATCTCATAATATGAAGAGGGAGCTGTGACAACACAAGCTCCCTTATTTTTCACTTTTCAAATCCACACGATTGTCATAAAAGCTAAAATTGTAATTAATCCTATTAGCAGACCAGAGTAAAGAAAGAAACTTGCTGCTTCATGTCCTTTATGACTCATATGCATAAAATAATACAATTGAAAAATTACTTGTACCACTGCTAATAGTAAAATAAACGGTACAGAGAAAATCGGACTAAAAGTTTTTGGATACGCCACTGCTACAAATGCAACTAATGTTAAAAAAATCATTAATGCAAACGTAATAACTTGATGCCTCATTTCCTCCGCACTTTTTCTCTTCCGATAAACAAGATCAACTTTAGGATTATTCGTTTGCTTTATCGCCATTGTTTATCCCACCATTCCCATTAAATATACTACAGTGAAAATAAACACCCAAACTACGTCAATAAAGTGCCAATAAATCGATGCAACATAAAACTTCGGTGCATTGTATAAATTTAGACCTCTCTTCGCATTTCTAAAGATTAATGTTAAAATCCAACATAACCCAAACAATACGTGGAGTCCATGTGTACCAACAAGAGCATAAAACGCAGAGCCAAACGCACTACTTCTCATAGTATGCTTAAATTCATGTGTATAATGATAAAACTCATATATCTCAAATCCTAAAAACCCTAAACCTAGCAATACTGTTACTAGTAACCAAAGCTGCATTTTCTTAAAGTTAAAGTTTTTCATGTGATACATCGCATATACACTCGTTAAGCTACTCGTTAATAAAAGCATCGTCATAATAAAAACGAGTGGCATTTGGAACATCTCTTGAGATGTTGGTCCACCATTTGTAGAATTCTTTAACG
The DNA here is from genome assembly GCF_022663795.1 of Bacillus cereus group sp. BfR-BA-01349. Taxonomy (NCBI): domain Bacteria; kingdom Bacillati; phylum Bacillota; class Bacilli; order Caryophanales; family Bacillaceae; genus Bacillus; species Bacillus cereus group sp. BfR-BA-01349. The sequence goes on along the minus strand of NZ_JAKUGE010000014.1, from coordinate 39,235 downwards.
CTAAATATGTGCCGAATAATGAAGCGAACAGCACTGTTTCGCCTCCAAGAAATAACCAAAAACCGACAAACTTATTTTTCCCTTCAAGGGTTGCTTTTTCAGACTCTGCTGGAAATGTTTCATTCGTTAATTTTTCATCTACATGCATTATGCCTTGCCCCCCTTATCCTCTAAATCTTCTTTATGAATATGATACCCATGATCATCAATTACTGAACGTAGGAACATTGCGCCAAATGTAATGATTAAACCAATAATTGCTACTAATAACCAGAACTTATCTTTTCCGCCCTGCATATACATCGCACCAAATGCCGCTATAAACAATCCGAAAGAAATGACAAATGGTGAAAACGAAGGATTTGGCATATGAATATCACCAACTGGTTCCGCTGCTGTCATCTCTTTATTACCTTCACGTTTTTCAATCCAAAACGAATCTAATCCGCGAACAAATGGTAATTGTTTAAAGTTATATTCTGGTGTCGGTGCTGGCATTGTCCATTCTAATGTACGTGCATCCCACGGATCACGACCAGCTTTTTCTTTTGATACTGTCGTTTTAATTACATTGAATAGAAGAACAATCGTTCCAAGAGCCATAAACACCGCTCCGATAGAACTAATCATATTCCCCATTTCCAACCCTTGCCCTTCAAGATATGTGTAGTAACGGCGTGGCATACCAATCAAGCCAAGGAAATGCTGAATAAAGAACGTTAAATGGAAACCGATAAAGAATAACCAAAACGTTATCTTTCCTAATGTTTCATTTAATACTTTATTGAACATCAGTGGCCAATAATAATGGGCTCCTGCAAGTAAACCAAATACAACACCGCCAACGATTACATAATGAAAATGCGCTACTACGAAATAGTTATCATGAAATTGATAATCAGCTGGTGCAGATGCTAGCATAACCCCTGTAACTCCACCCATTACGAATGATGGAATGAAAGCTACTGCCCACATCATTGGTGTCGTAAAACGAATACTTCCACCCCACATTGTAAAGAGCCAGTTGAATATTTTGATACCAGTCGGAACCGCAATCGCCATTGTTGCAACTGAGAAAATAGCATTAGCAACTGGACCAAGTCCAACAGTAAACATATGGTGCGCCCATACCATAAATCCTAAAAATCCAATTAATACCGTCGCAAACACCATCGATGAATAGCCAAACAATCGTTTTTTCGAAAATGTCGCGAAGATTTCCGAGAATATTCCGAAAGCTGGGAGTATAAGAATGTATACTTCTGGATGACCGAAAATCCAGAATAAATGCTCCCATATAATTGTATTCCCGCCCAATGCCGGATTAAAGAAACTTGTTCCAAATAAACGATCTAACATTAAAAGTCCTAATCCTACAGTTAACGGCGGAAAAGCGAATAATATAAGCGAAGATGTTACAAATGTTGTCCATGTAAACATCGGCATACGCATATACGTCATTCCTGGCGCGCGCATATTAATAATGGTTACAAGGAAGTTAATTCCTCCAATTAATGTACCAATACCTGAGATTTGCAAGCCGAGTACATAGAAATCAACACCATGACCTTTAGAGGCTAAAGCTAAAGATGCATAAGATGTCCATCCTGCATCAGGTGCTCCACCTAAAAACCAACTTAAATTTAAAAATACTCCACCAAAGAAAAATAACCAAAATCCGAGTGAATTCAAAAACGGGAACGCTACATCACGTGCACCAATTTGAAGTGGTACAGCGGCGTTCATAAATGCAAACACGAGTGGCATAGCTGCGAGGAAAATCATTGTTGTACCGTGCATCGTTAATACTTGATTATAAGCATCCCCAACAAGAAAAGCGTTGTTAGGAATTGCTAATTGAAGGCGAATAAATAGAGCTTCTATTCCGCCTATTACAAAAAACAATCCACCTGCAATTAAATAGAGAATGGCAATCTTTTTATGGTCTACTGTCGTTAAATAATCCCATATGACAGCACCCATCCCCTGTTTTTTTGCTACAGAACTCACGTTTTCAACCTCCCCTTCGCGAATAATCCCTCTTTACTTTTCAACTTTTAACGTTTGTAAGTATGCATTTAATGCATCAATTTGATCATCCGTTAAGTTGCCATATTTGCCAGTCATTTTGTTTCCTGGCTTCATATTTTCAGGATCCTTCAGCCATTTTTTTAAGTTTTCTTCATTGTTTTCGGCAATACCGGCAACCATATCGCGATCCGCAAAGTTTGCTAAGTTTGGTGCGATACGAGCGGAAGGTGGTCTACTATCATTAGATCCAACTGCGTGACAACCAATACAGCTTTTATTAAATATTTCTTGGCCCTCTTGCGCCTTTGTTGAAGCTACTTCTTTTTTTTCATCAATCTTCTTCATATCAGCAAGCCATTTTTTGTACTCGCTTTCATCTAAAGCTTTCACTTTAAATTGCATTAAAGAATGTGATGGACCGCAAAATTCTGTACAAAAACCATTATAAGTCCCCGATTTATCTGCCTTTAACCACATTTTGTTCACATTGTCTGTATTTGTATCCATTTTCCCTGCTAAAGATGGAACCCAAAATGAGTGTTTAATATCGGCACCCTTCAAATTTAAATACACTTTCTTACCTGTGGGGATGACCAAATCTTGCGAAGTTACTATCTTTTCTGATTTATAAGAAAATTCCCACCAATAAAGATTCGCTGTTACATCAACAACGATAGTATCTTTATCAATATTCTTTTTCTCCATCGCACTTACATCAGCAAGTTTAAATGTATATGTAACCGTTGGAACAGCTAAGATTAGTAAAAGAATAATCGGAATAACTGTCCATATAATTTCTAGCTTGTGATTCCCTTCAACTTGCTCTGGAATATAATCTTCCTGACCTTTCTTTTGTCGGAAACGCACAATTACATACAAGAAAATAATAGTAACTACTAGTACTACTCCTACCATGATTGCACTAGCCAGTAGAAGTAAATCATATTGCATTTTTGCTACTTCTCCTTGCGGAATTAAAGTAGATTGAAAGGCTTTACCGCATCCCCCTAACAGTAAAGCCAGCAGTGAAACGAACGAAAGCAGTCGCCACTGTTTCTTCATACAAACAACCCCCACTTTCCTTGTGAATTAGATTGTACTTTATAGTTAAGTAAAGTAAATCTCAACGTAAAGAAATCCAATTATGTCGTTGTCTTAGAAGAATGTAACTACAATCATTGATACAAATAAGATTGTTAAATAATTTAGGGAATAAACAAACATTTGCACGGACCATTTGATGTCATCTTTCTTACGGAAGCCATAAAATCCTAAAACGATCCATCCGATGTTAAGCAGTGTTGCAATTACCATAAATGTTATCCCTAGTCCACTCATATAAAATGGGAGTGGTAATAAACATACTGTCCAAATCATAATTTGGCGTTTCGTAATTTCAAATCCATGAACTACAGGAAGCATTGGAACTCCTGCATTTCGATATTCATCAACACGTTTCATCGCTAATGCAAGGAAATGTGGGATTTGCCAAATAAACATAATTAAAAATAACATCCAAGCAATTGGATGACCTAAAGATGGATCGATTGCTGCCCATCCAATTAAAGGTGGAACTGCTCCAGATATACTACCTACAACAGTATTTAGTGTATACTTTCTCTTTGTCCATAAAGTATATAGGACAACATATGTGAAAGCACCAATAAATCCCATTAAAACTGCCATTGGTGTTGTTAATAATAAGAATACAAATCCAAGAAGTAATATAACTAGTCCAAATGTAAGTGCAAATCCTGGTTTATACTTTCCAGTAACCGTTGGACGAGTCTTTGTTCTTTCCATTAACGGATCGATGTCTCTATCGATGTAGTTATTTAAACAACATACCCCCGCCATAATTAATCCTGAACCAACGATTGTAAAAAATAGCTTATCCAGATTGTCCATCACACTTAATCCATTAAAGTGTAACGCCAACCAAAATCCTGTAAATACAGTAAGTGTATTTGAGTTTACAATCCCCATTTTAACGAGTGCTGATAAATCTTGTAACCGAGTTGTTTCCGGTACACTTGTAACAGCAGACTCATCATGCAGCTCACTTGTTGCATGGTTCATCACTCTAACCCCCTCTTAAAACTTTCATCTTTCTTTTTGCGCTTATTTCAAATGAAATAATTCGCTTCTATATAGCAATATTATTACAGTAGAAACATTGTTAACCCATTCTACTACTAATCTACGCCCATACTCCAATATATTAAATCATATTTCCCGAACATTTTGTGAAGAAAACATGAACTTTTTGTGTCGGATATAAAAAACTTCATTCTGACTTGTCCTTATCATAACATGATGTTACCTTCTATAATAAACTATTTTGTCCTATTTAACACGTATTCTCCCCATTTCTTTTCAAAACAGCCTATTTTCCACCTAATTTTTTCCTTTCAAACCCTGTTTTTACACCTATTTTCTCTCCCTTTCCTTCCCCCTCCATTTCTTTGCTATTTTATTATTTTTTATATATCATAGGAACTAGCGCGTTTTATTCTATACATAATGGAATGAAAATATTTCGCAATAACTTCATAGCAGAAAGATGGTGAAAGAGATTGCAACGCTTTATTAAATGGTTAGCAGTCATTACAAGCATTGATTTATTAATAGTTTTATTAGGAGGCGCTTTAGTTACAAAAACAGGTTCTGGTCAAGGTTGTGGTAAATCATGGCCACTTTGTAACGGTGAATTTGTTCCATCTAATTTATCAATGGAAACTATTATTGAACTTAGCCACCGATTAACATCAGGATCAGCTGGAATTCTTGTCACTCTCCTTTGTATTTTGTCCTGGAAATATTATAAACATGTGCGTGAAACAAAAACGTTAGCAATTTTATCCTTCGTATTTTTAGTTGCACAAGCATTAATGGGAGCAGCAGCAGTTGTTTGGGGACAAATGCCAGCTGTACTTGCTATCCATTTCGGTATTTCCTTAATTTCATTTGCTTCTGTCATTTTATTAACGTGTCTTATCTTTGAAATTGACCAAAAATTTGATGCACGTTCACTTATTATGGACAAAAAAATGAAATTTCATATTTATGGTGTAACAATTTACAGTTATATTGTCGTCTACACAGGTGCTTTAGTACGTCACGAACGAGCTAGCTTAGCCTGTCCAGACTTTCCTTTATGTAGCAAAAACAGACCTATGCCAACTCAACTACATGAATGGGTTCAAATGGGCCATAGAGTTGCAGCGATGTTAATTTTCGCTTGGATACTATACGCCATGATTCTCGCTATTCGCCATTACAAGCAGCAACCTGTAGTATATTGGGGATGGATCATTTCATTTATCCTCGTTACACTTCAAGCTGTAGTAGGAGTTTTAGTTGTATTTACAAACGCTAGTTTAGCGATGGCATTGTTACATTCTCTATTCATTTCTTGCTTGTTTGCCGTACTATGCTATTTAGTTATGTTAGGAACACGAAGTAAAGTGAATGCCAAAGAAGCCGAATCAACTTCTAAACAAACAAAATAATTTAAAACTAAAATCCCTTGCCAATTCGGCAAGGGATTTTTTGCAATAAAAAAGAGCTGTGTTTACACAGCTCTTTTCTTATTTTAGTGATCTAATTCAATAAGTAAATCACCCGTTTGAATTGCATCACCATCGTTAACATATACTTTCTTCACTTTACCATTGAACGGCGCTTGAACTGTCGTTTCCATTTTCATCGCTTCTGTAATTGCCATAGAATCGCCTTTTTTCACTTCTTCGCCTTCTTTTACAACTACTTTAATTACCGTTCCTGGCATCGTTGCACTAATATGATTTGGATTCTCACGGTTTCCTTTCACACGTTGTGCAACTGTTGCTTTTACACTCTCGTCTTTCACGATAATTTCACGTGGTTGACCGTTAAATTCCAAGTAAAGAACACGATTTCCATCCGGCTGAGGTTCTCCAATTGATACTAGTTTAACCATCAATGTTTTACCCTGTTCAATTTCTACATCAATTTCTTCACCTAGTCTCATACCATAGAAGAACGTCGGTGTATCAAGTACAGATACATTTCCATAAAGCTCAGCAACTTTTTCATAATCCATAAATACTTTTGGATATAAAGCATATGCTACTACATCAAAAATCGTTACTTCGCGTCCAAGTTTATGGAATAATTCTTCTTTTAACGCTTCGAAATCTACTGGCTCTAGTAATTCACCTGGTCTTACTGTTAATGGCTCTTTCCCTTTTAAAATAATCTTTTGTAATTCTTTCGGGAAACCACCGTACGGTTGACCTAAATCACCAGAGAACATTTCAACAACAGACCCTGGGAAGTCCATCGCATGTCCACGCTCTAAAACATCTTGTTCTGTCAGATGGTTTTGCACCATAAATAATGCCATATCACCAACAACTTTTGATGATGGTGTTACTTTTACAATATCTCCAAACATGTCATTCACACGGCGGTACATTACTTTCACTTCATCGAAGCGATCTCCTAAACCAACCGCCTTCGCTTGTTGCTGAAGATTACTATACTGCCCACCCGGCATTTCATGCATATATACCTCTGTATGAGGCGCATTCATACCACTTTCAAATGGTGCATAGTATTTGCGTACATCTTCCCAATAGTGAGATAGTTTTTCTAAAGAATCTATATTAACATCTGGTTGTCTTTCGTTTCCGCCTAACGCATAGTATAGCGTGTTCGCACTTGGTTGTGACGTTTGACCAGCCATAGAACTCACTGCTACATCGACGATATCAACACCTGCTTCAATTGCCTTCGTATACGTTAATATACCATTTCCACTCGTATCGTGCGTGTGCAGATGAATTGGAATCGACACTGTCTCTTTTAATGCAGAAACTAAATCATATGCTGCATTTGGTTTTAGTAAGCCCGCCATATCTTTAATACCTAAAATGTGAGCTCCTGATGCTTCTAACTCTTTTGCTAAATTTTTATAATAATTTAAATCATATTTACTACGCAGTGGATCATGAATATCCCCTGTGTAGCACATTGTTGCTTCTGCAATTTTACCAGTGTCTCGTACAGCGTCAATTGCAACTCTCATGCCTTCCACCCAGTTTAAACTATCAAAAATACGGAATACATCAATGCCTGCTTGAGCAGAACATTCCACAAATTTTTGAATTAAATTATCTGGATAGTTTTTGTATCCAACTGCGTTTGAAGAACGAAGTAACATTTGGAATAACACATTCGGCATTTTTTCACGAAGATCTAGTAATCGTTCCCATGGATCTTCTTTTAAGAAACGATACGCAACATCAAACGTTGCACCGCCCCACATTTCTGCTGAGAATAGGTTCGGTAACATTCTCGCTGTTGGCTCCGCAATTTGATGTAAATCTTTTGTACGAATACGAGTTGCAAGTAATGACTGGTGTGCATCACGGAATGTTGTATCCGTTAAAAGTACACGTTTTTGATCCTGTACCCATTTTACTAATCCGTCCGCTCCACGCTCGTCCAAAATTTGTTTCGTTCCATTTTGGATTGGCTCTGAATGTTTTAAACATGGAATACGAGCATCTGGGAATATTGGTTTTTCTTTTTTCCCTACTCCTGGGAAACCATTTACTGTTACTGTACCAATGTAATTTAACATTTTCGTTCCACGGTCTTTACGTTTCGGGAACAAGAACAATTCAGGTGACGCATCGATAAATGAAGTATCATATTCTCCTGATAAGAAGTTTTTATGCTTTACTACATTCTCTAGGAATGGAATATTTGTTTTAATACCACGAATACGGAATTCTTTTAAGTTACGTTCCATTTTTGCAGCAGCTTGCTCAAAAGTAAGTGCCCAAGTTGTAACTTTTACAAGTAAAGAATCGTAGTACGGTGTAATAACTGCACCTTGGAAGCTATTTCCTGTATCAAGACGCACACCAAAACCACCACCTGATCGATACGCCATAATTTTTCCTGTATCCGGCATAAAATTATTTAGCGGATCTTCAGTTGTTACACGAGATTGAATTGCAAATCCATGTACAACTACTTCCTCTTGCTTCGGAACACCTACCATTTTGCTATGTAATGAATGTCCATCCGCTATTAAAATTTGTGATTGAACAATATCTACTCCCGTAATCATTTCTGTAATCGTATGTTCTACTTGAACACGTGGATTTACTTCAATAAAGTAAAACTCATCATCTTTTACAAGGAATTCTACTGTTCCTGCATTTAAATAGTTTACATTTTTCGTTAACTTCACAGCAGCATCACAAATACGCTGACGCAGATCATCTGAAAGTGATACACTCGGTGCAATTTCTACAACTTTTTGATGACGACGTTGTACAGAACAGTCACGCTCGTATAAATGAACAACATTGCCTTCTTCATCTGCTAAAATTTGTACTTCTATATGTTTAGGTTTTTCAACAAATTTTTCGACGTAAACTTCATCATTACCAAAAGCTGCTTTCGCTTCTGATTTCGCTCGATTATATGATTCTCCTAATTCCTCACTAGTACGCACAATACGCATACCACGACCGCCACCCCCAAGGGATGCTTTAATAATAATCGGGTAATCATACTTTTCAGCAAATTTTTCGACTTCTTCTAATGAATTTACTGGACCATCACTACCAGGTATAACTGGAATTTGTGCTAGCTGCGCTTGTGTTCTTGCTTTCACTTTATCTCCAAACATATCTAAATGCTTACTTTTCGGACCGATAAAGATAATTCCTTCTTCTTCACAACGTTTAGCGAATTGAATATTTTCTGACAAGAAACCATATCCAGGGTGGATTGCATCTACATGATTACTTTTTGCAATCTCAATAATGCCTTCAATATCTAGATAAGCATCAATTGGTTTTTTTCCTTCCCCAACTAAATAGGACTCATCGGCTTTATAGCGATGATAAGAACCACTATCCTCTTTAGAATAGATTGCAACTGTTTTTAATCCAAGTTCCGAACAAGCTCGAAACACACGAATTGCAATCTCTCCACGGTTAGCTACCAATACTTTTTGAATACGTTGCAGCTTTGTCATGATTTTCCCCCTCTACTTTCCTACCACTCTAGAGATAAAATATACACACACCTTAAAAAGCGTGAAGTTCTTCACTTTCCACATTATATTATACTTAGAAAGCTTCACTTTATTTTTATCCATCATACCTTATTTTCTAACAAATGATAAGTTTTCTGTGCAATTTGTTTCACAAAAATAGTATAGCATACCTCTTCCTTTCCTAACAACTTAATTGTATATCACATTTAACTTAATGTGATATATCTTTTAACTGAAAGAGAAATTAGTACATCATATTTAAAAATAAAAAACACATCATGCTCTAAAGCACAATGTGTTTTTATTTTACAACTACAAGATGTGGTCCATTTTGTTCTCTTTCTTTCATTACACCATTCTGTTGTTTCTCTTGTCGTTTCACGTGACTAGCAATATTGAGTAGTATTCCCATTGCAAGTAGATTAGCTATTAAGGAACTTCCACCATAACTAATAAACGGTAAAGGCACTCCCGTAAGCGGTATTAATCCAGACATACCACCAACATTAACAAAAGTTTGTACTCCTATTAAACTTGCAATTCCGATTGCAATTAAACTTCCAAAAGGATCGTTACATTTTTGAGCAATCCTGAATGAACGAATAATAATAAGTAGCAAGCAAATTAAAATAATAGCTACACCAATAAAACCTAATTCTTCAGATATAATAGCCATAATAAAATCTGTTTGCGGTTCTGGTAAATACCCATATTTTTGCACACTATTTCCTAATCCTCGACCATTTAGCCCTCCTGAAGCAATTCCAATAAAAGAATTTACTAATTGGAATCCATCATTCTGAGGATCATTGAATGGATCAAGAAAAACTGAAAAACGTGCCTTTTGATATCCACTTAATTTATAATTAGCCAAAAAATATAGAGCTGGAATCCATACTATAGAAGTTAAAACAATTCGTTTAATCCATAAATTAATCCTTACTCCTGAACAAAGAAACATAATCCCTACTGTTCCTGCAATTAACAAATCGGTACCTAAATCATTTTGCTTTAAAATTAAAAACATTGCCATTCCAACAAAACCAAGTGTAAGTCCCGACCCTTTAAAAACAGGTGTATTTGTTTCTTGTCTCCTTGCAAAAAAGCGAGCTAATATAATAATAATCGATAATTTAACAAATTCAGCGGGCTGTATACCTAATATCCAACCTTTTGCACCATTTATTTCCTTACCAAAAATCAAGGCTGCTGCTAGTAAAGCAATACTCCCTAGCCCCATCGCCGATAAAATTATTCGTTTTCTCCAAAACTTATAAGGTAACGAAGCTACAATTACTAACAATACCGTTCCGATAGCTAAAGTTATTAATTGTTTTTTAAAAAAGTAATTTGCCGGCCAGTTATGCCTCGAAATCGCAACAATGGAACTAGAACTATATACCATTATTACTCCCAGCACACATAAGATAACAAGAGGAAGTAATAATGAATAATCCATTGATTTCCATACTTTTTTCATTTCATTTCCTCTTTCTGTTTCAATTTAATTATTGTTGTATTCCATATGTACATTGATTCTTCCTGCTTTATTATACAAATAAAAAGCTCAAACTAATTTAGTTTGAGCCCCCTTATTTGAACCCGTTATTGTTGTTTGTTTGTAAATGCTTCATGAAGTGCAGATAACTCACGTTCGAGCTCACCTAACATTGCTTTCCCTTGTTCTTCTGCAATAAGACCAAGGCGAACCGCAAAATCGACCTCGCGGGATAGTCCAAACATTTGTGTGTCTAACACTTCTTCATATAATGGACATTGCGGCATTGTAAGATGGTCCATTTGCACCTTAATAAGTCTTAAAATCTTCTCTGCATCCGCTTGTAGAAGGGCTAGTGCCTTTTCCTGATGATTTGCTACTGTCTCAGACGCCAAATTGATTCCCTCCGTTTCCATCCTACTCTCCTCTATCCTATCTATTAATATTAGCGATAGTTTTAATAAATTGCAATAGAAACATTTTTTGTGACAACAGTGTCTAATACTATTATACTGAAAAGTGGGAGTATAACACAAATGGGGGAACAACAATGAGCGAAATTTTATTTATTAACGGAAAAGTACGTTTTCCAATCACTATTGATCCAACTGTTTGGATCTTTGATGATCGAAAAGTAGATTTGACAACTTACTTTGATGAAACTAGAGAAAACACGTCTGAACTAGAAACTTATTTAAAAAACACTTCAGAACATTGGGATCGCGAAATCCGTGATGGTGCCGCTTTTCCTCCAATACAACAAAGTGTGAAGAAATATAAAAAAGAACAGCTGATTACTGGAACATTTGGTATACCATTTCATCCATTCCTTGCTAACGCTGAAATTTTAGAGGACGCTACGCAAGTTGAAATTGAAACGGTAGATCATACAATGACACTTCCATTAGAAACTGTCAAAAATGCTATACTAGGCTTTTCAAAAGAAGGAAAACCATTAAAAGAAGACGGGCCTGTTCATCTCTATTTTAATGATGGATCTAATCAACAAAATCCAATCCGTAACATCCGTAAATTTACAATTATTTAAAGAAAAGGAGTGAGCTTAAGCTCACTCCTTTTTACAATAAATCTGCTGCTAGTTGAGCTAAATTAGATCGCTCCCCTTTAACAAACTTCACATGACCACTAATACGCTGTTCTTTAAACTTCTCTACAACATACGTTAAGCCATTATTATATTCATCTAAATATGGGTGATCAATTTGCTGAGGATCTCCCATCAATACAATCTTACTCTTTTCCCCTACCCTAGTTAATATCGTCTTCACTTCATGCTTTGTTAAATTTTGTGCTTCGTCAATGATAATGAACTGATCTGGAATACTTCTCCCGCGTATATAAGTAAGGGCCTCTACTTCAATCGAACCCATTCCAGCTAAAATAGCATCTAACTCTCCTGGCTTTTTCGTATTAAATAAATACTCTAGGTTATCAAAAATTGGCTGCATCCATGGTCTTAACTTTTCTTCTTTTTCTCCTGGTAAATAACCGATATCTTTTCCGACTGGAACAATTGGTCTTGCCACAAGTAATTTTTTATATAACCCTAAGTCTTCTGTTTGCATAAGTCCCGAAGCTAACGCAAGTAACGTTTTTCCTGTGCCGGCTTTCCCCGTTAACGTTACAAGCGGAATATCTTCACGAAGCAACAATTCTAATCCCATAATTTGCTGCACGTTTCGTGGTCGTATCCCCCACACTTGTTCATTGTGAAAAATAAGTTTCTTTACCTTCTTACCTAAGTGATCCACAATGCCAAGAGCAGAACTAGAGCCCCCTAATGCATCTTTCATCACTACAAATTGATTTGGATAAAAAGGATGATTCGCAATTTCAGATAGAGGCAATTCACCTTTCTCATAAAAATAATCCAATTGTTCTTTTGATATATATCCTTCTAAAAAACCAGAATATATATTTTCTACTTCAATTACGCGATCACTTAAATAATCTTCAGCCTTCAAACCAATTGCATCAGCTTTTACTCTTACGAGTACATCTTTACTTACTAAAATAACAGACTTCCCGTCCTCTTTTTCCTGTTCTTCTAAAGATAGATTTTTTGCTACAGCTAAAATTCGATTATCATTTGTTTTTTCTACAAAAATATCTTGTAGTTGCACAAATGAACGATGGTTCAATTCAATACGAAATGTTCCGCCGTTTTCTAGCGGGATACTTTCATGCAGCTTTCCTATTTCACGAAATTTATCTATTAACTTAGATACATAACGAGCGTTTCGTCCTACTTCATCCATATAACGTTTTTTCGAATCAACCTCTTCTAATACAACTGCTGGAATCACTACTTCATTGGTTTCAAATGAAAAAATAGATAAAGGATCCTGCAAAAGTACATTCGTATCTAACACATAAATTTTATCCAACCTGTTACCCCCTGACTCCACTTTTAAATTTGTAGAACAAGGGTTTCATCCATAAAATATGGACGAACCATTGTTATAATTATATGTACCGTGTAAACGAGGTAGAATCGAAAATCATAGTCATTAAACCTTTTATTTATTCTTTATTCATTTCTATTCAATATATTACTTTTTATTATAATTATTAACGTTAAATCACAATAACCGATTACAAAAGTGAATAAACAAATTTCCTATTTAGCATCTTTATAATTCTCTTATCCCTACTAACACTTCATTATCCAGCTTTTTCGCTGCCCGAAGATCATATGTTTTTTCATATGTTGGTTCAATTGCAAGTTTCGCTCCATAAAACATAACATCACGCACTTCTTGCACATTTACTTCTATTACAGTTAATTTTAGAGAAATACCTTCCATTCTATCTGTCAAAATTTCACCTGCACCACTTATAGAAAATACGGATTCATTCGCCATTATAGTCAATACCACACCTGTATTATGCTGTATATTTTCCACAATACGTGAACGTTGATCTACTGCAAATCGAATACTAGTTTTACTCACTGCATACACCCAAGAAATAGCACTTACGTTAGGAACTTGTTTTTCGAAATCTGTCGTTGCTATCATAACGATACATTCTTTACGCAACGTTTGTACTAAATCCTCTGTTAAGGTAGGCTCTACTACATTCGCCATATTTTCACCTCCAAACATACTTGGTATATCCTTATCATAACTTATTTTTTGAATTGCGAAAATATTATTTTTTCCCGCTATTATTCAAAAACATTATACTTCCATGATATACTTATACTGATAGAATTCGTATTGAGGTGACGAAATGAGAGTCAAATGTATGATTTGTGATAAAAAAGATATGTTAGATGATGAAAATCCTATGGCAAAAAAACTGCGTAATCGCCCTATTCATACATATATGTGCATGGAATGTTCGGAACGAATTGCAGAGCGTACAATGGAACGTCATGCAAGTGGTAATTTCCGATTATATCGTGATAAAAAAATCGAAGATGATTGGTAAAATGTAAATAAGTCCTTACTCATATAGATAAGGACTTATTTATATTTTTCTGGTTCACGATTCATCTGATCCAAAAAACAATCAATGGCTTCTAACGGAAACCTTGCAGATTTCCGTTCTCCATTCATTTCATATGTAATTAAATACATTTCCTCGTTCTTTTCGACTTCCACATTTCTTAATTTATGTTCTTCATATATCATATTTTGAAATAACAAATATGTTTCTTTTGCAGCACTATCATCTAGACGTGCTTCCGCAACTGTTTTAATTGTTAACCAATTATATAGTGCATCTTGTACTGAACGCATGAAAACTCCCCTTCCTTATCCTGCTTTTTGTTGTTTCGCTTGACGCAAACGCAATCTATAAATTCCAAGTACAATTGCCGCTACAACAAGTCCTTCTCCAACAGGTAAAAACACAGCAAAAAAGGTTAATACTGTGCATCCAATTGCTAATGATATGTATATCACAATATTTTTTAGTACAGACAACTTTTTAGCAAATCCTAAATTATAAACGAGAGCACTTAATATAATAATCGTCCCATAAAGTAACCACATTCCTAACTCTGGATTTTCATCTACCTTACACAATTTTGCAAAAAAAGACATCCTTTCTAACACACTCTTCCCCCCTAGCAGTAAAATGCAATTTTCTTTATACACTTAATACAAGAGTAACTCGCAAAAAAAATACTGTCCACAAAAATGAGTAAATATTCTAAAAAATAAACAAAATAAAAAACAACGCCCTTTATAAAGGGCGTTGTTTTTTTATTTTTACGCTTCAACAGATTTCTTTTTCTTAGCAGCTCTTTCGCGCTCACTCTTATCAAGAATCTTTTTACGTAGACGAATTGATTCTGGAGTTACTTCACAGAACTCGTCATCGTTTAAGTACTCTAATGATTCTTCTAAAGTCATTAGGCGTGGTTTCTTCATTGTTGAAGTTTGATCTTTCGTCGCAGAACGAATGTTAGTTTGTTGTTTCATTTTCACAACGTTAACTGTTAAGTCGTTCTCACGAGTGTGTTCTCCTACAATCATACCAGCATATACTTCTGTACCTGGTTCAACGAAGATTACACCACGGTCTTCAACTTGCATAATACCGTATTGTGATGCTTTTCCTGTTTCAAGTGAAACTAGAACACCTTGACGACGTCCACCAACTTGTCCAGCGTGTACTGGTTGGTAGCAATCGAATGTATGGTTTAAAATACCGTAACCACGAGTTAATGTTAAGAATTCTGTTGTGTAACCAATTAAACCACGTGCTGGAACCATGAAAGTAAGGCGAACTTGACCGTTTCCGTTATTCACCATATCTAACATTTCACCTTTACGTGCACCCATAGATTCCATAATAGAACCAGTGTATTCTTCAGGTACATCGATTTGTACACGCTCTACAGGCTCACATCTTACGCCATCAACTTCTTTAATGATTACTTCTGGCTTAGATACTTGTAATTCATAACCTTCACGACGCATGTTTTCAATTAAGATAGATAAATGTAGTTCCCCACGTCCAGATACGATCCACGCATCAGGAGAATCTGTATTATCTACACGTAAACTTACATCTGTTTCTAATTGTGAACGAAGACGCTCTTCAATTTTACGAGATGTAATGTATTTACCTTCACGACCTGCAAATGGGCTGTTATTTACAAGGAACGTCATTTGTAGTGTTGGCTCATCAATACGTAATAATGGTAACGCATCTTCATGCTCAACTGGACATACTGTTTCACCAACGTTGATGTCTTCCATACCAGAAACAGCTACTAAGTCACCAGCTTTTGCTTCTTCAATTTCTTGACGTTTTAATCCAATGTAACCAAATAATTTTGTTACACGGAATTGTTTTACACTTCCATCAACTTTCATTAAAGCAACTTGTTGTCCTACTTTCATTGTACCGCGGAATACACGACCAACTCCAATACGTCCAACGTAGTCGTTGTAATCAAGAAGTGCTACTTGGAATTGAAGTGGCTCTTCGCTGTTATCAATTGGTGCTGGAATATGTTCGATAATTGTATCGAATAATGATTTCATATTCTCTTCTTGATTTGCTGGGTTTGAATCTAAGCTTGCTGTTCCGTTCATTGCTGATGCAAATACAACTGGGAACTCTAATTGATCTTCGTTTGCACCAAGCTCAATGAATAAGTCGATTACTTCATCAACTACTTCATCTGGACGAGCGAAGTCACGGTCAATTTTGTTTACAACTACGATTGGAGTTAAGTTTTGCTCAAGAGCTTTCTTTAAAACAAATCGTGTTTGTGGCATAC
Source organism: Bacillus cereus group sp. BfR-BA-01349 (assembly GCF_022663795.1). NCBI lineage: Bacteria > Bacillati > Bacillota > Bacilli > Caryophanales > Bacillaceae > Bacillus > Bacillus cereus group sp. BfR-BA-01349. Next base: position 22,879 of record NZ_JAKUGE010000014.1, on the reverse strand, counting down.
AACCTTCATATGCATCAACAACAAGTAAAACACCATCAACCATTTTCATGATACGTTCTACTTCTCCACCGAAGTCAGCGTGACCAGGTGTATCTAAAATGTTAATTCTTTTATCTTCATAGTGAATCGCTGTATTTTTCGCTAAAATTGTAATACCGCGTTCTCTTTCTAGATCATTTGAATCCATTGCGCGTTCTTCAACGTGTTCGTTCGCACGGAAAGTCCCCGCTTGACGTAATAACTGGTCAACAAGTGTTGTTTTACCATGGTCAACGTGGGCAATAATTGCTATATTACGTAAATCTTGTCGTTTTTTCAACATGTCCAACTCCTAATGTCTTTTTAATCCTTCTCTATTATAAGAGCGAAGGGGATACAATAGCAATTAAAATAAAAGCAAGAATGAAAATATAGTTGTATTCTTACTTTTGTGAAAGTAAAATGAGATTGGAGGGTGAAGAAATGGAACACATTCAATATCGCTTTTTATTAACTGCAATTATCGGTGTTATTTTCTTAATCGGTATCGGCATTATGATTGCTGAAAATAGTCCAATCGGTATTATTATTTGCATTATCGGCACATTTGTTACAGTTGGATACGGTTTTGTAACAAAAAGAAAAATGCGCAAATCACAATAACGCTAAAAAGTAAGAAGCTTATACACAGCCTCTTACTTTTTTTGTTGCTCTCATATAAACGATAACACTTCTTCATACACTCCTGGTTTTGCAACTAACACACTGCTCTTCTCTATGATAGAAAGTGGCGCTCCAGAGAATGTCGTCACCTTACCTCCAACTTCTTCTACAATTATCTGTCCTCCGCCAAAATCCCATGGTGATAATCTCGGCGTTACATATGCATCTATTCTTCCTGTTGCAACGTATACCATCTCTAACGCTGCACAGCCATATGATCTTGTGCCCCTTGCTTTCTTAACAAGTGCCATCATACTTTCCATATTAAGCAATGGATTATCTGTAAGCCATATCGCATTTAAAGCTACAATACCTTGCTCTACAGTTCCTTTTTTCAATGGAGGAATTGATATATCATTACAAAAAGCTCCAGATCCCTTGACTGCATGATATAGTTCATCATGCACTGGATCATATATAAGTCCAATCTTTCCGATACCGTTCTCATAAATCCCAATTGAAATCGCAAAATTTCTTTTTTGATGAACAAAGTTCATCGTGCCGTCAATTGGATCAATTAACCAAACAACCCCGTCAGAAGACGTTATCTCGTCTCCATAACCCTCTTCTCCTAAAATATTATGATTCGGGAATGTTTCTTTAATTTTCCCAATTAAAAACTGTTCTATCTCTCGGTCCATATTTGTAACTAAGTCAGCTGCATTTGATTTTGTTTCTATAATAAGTGCTTTTTTCATTGATGCCATTAAATGCTCTCCTGCATCCCGAATCCACCGTTTGGCGTGTGCATCAATGTCTTTCCATACTTCTTGCATGTTTAAACACTCCGATCTATACTGTTCACAGAAAAAACGAACCCTTTATAAGGTTCGCACCAACTAATTTTTTATACATATACTATTATTACGCTTCTAAACGAATCATTTCAAGTCTTAACACTTCTAACTTTTGTACACACTCTTCTTTTTTCTGTTTATCATCTTCCATCATCGCATCATATAAAGTTGCTAATTCATAATCTAACTCCAAACGTAGCACCGGTATTCTCTTTTCAGCATCTGTTCTCTTTAACGCATTAATCACCTGTCTCATATTATTTGCCTCCTCCCAATATTCGTCTGCCCTCGGACTAGAATTAATTCAATTTTCTGATTTTTTGTTTTATACTATACTATGTTGGATAAATCATCTATGCAACAAAATTATATTTTTTTATTTAAATTTTTTTTGTGCTGTTTTTTTTATGAATAGTACAAGCTATGCTAAAATAAAAGCAAAATAGGAGTTGGAGGAACAATCATGACAATACAAACATTCAAGTCAACTGATTTTGATGTCTTTACAGTTGATGGTCTCGAAGAACGAATGAGTGCAATTAAAACGAACATTCATCCTAAGCTAGAAGCTTTAGGGGAACAATTTGCAGAATACTTATCCAAACAAACTGATGAGAACTTTTTTTATCATGTTGCAAAACACGCACGCCGCAAAGTCAATCCACCAAACGATACTTGGGTTGCTTTTTCAACAAATAAACGAGGATATAAAATGCTACCGCATTTCCAAATCGGCTTATGGGGTACTCATGCCTTCATATACTTTGGTTTAATCTATGAGTGTCCACAAAAAGTTGAGACGGCTCATGCCTTCTTAGAACATTTAAATGATTTAAAAACAAATATTCCAAATGACTTCGTTTGGTCCATTGACCATACTAAACCAAGTGTGAAATTACATAAAACACTTGAAACCGAAGACTTACAAAAGATGATTGAACGATTAGCTACTGTAAAAAAGGCAGAATTATTAGTTGGTATTCATATATCACCAGAGGAGTTTTCAGCAATGACCAACGAACAATTCCTTGCTAAGATTGAATCTACGATGCAATCACTCCTTCCTTTATATGCACTTTGTAATCGATAGTAGAAAACGGACAATTTATATTGTCCGTTTTTAGTTGTTATCACATTATATCACTTCAGTTTTTATTTTTCAAAATATTTTTTACATTTTTACAAGCTTTTGTTCTTCGACTTCTTTTGCCCTTTGAATAACACGATATATAGAGTATCCACTTACTTCTTCAAATTCTTTATCAATTTTCTTTTCTTCTGCTTTCGATGGAACAATCTCTTTAAAACGACGATATAAACCCATTAATTCTTCTCTTATAATCCCTTTTTCATAAGCTTTCTCAATCGCTTCATAAAACTTAACAATTTTAACCATTTCCTCATTTGACCAATCATAATCTAACGGATATTGATATTCCATTTCGCACCTCATTTATCATTTCTTCTTGTTTCATTATGCTATCTTAAAGAGAATATTTTATTCTTCATTATAGCCACTCTGCATTATACACTATTTATTCATTTTAATGGAATTGTCTTCCTCTATTCATTAGTTGAGGCTAACTATTAAACATACTCACCTTAAAAACATTTTTTTCTATACATCTATAATTATTGGTGATATAATGCTTTTGTTTTATAGAAAATAAAGTGAAGCTACCATCTCAAAAACGATTTTTTGAATGGCAGAAAAACAAGCCTTATTCTAAAAAAGACTAAACTTTTTTAGAGCAGGATTATATAAAACAAATTACACTAAATATTATGAAGAAGAAGGGGTGTATAGATTGTCCCAATACGAAACACCATTGTTTACCGCTTTAGTTGAGCACAGTAAGCGAAATCCAATTCAATTCCATATTCCTGGTCATAAAAAAGGACAGGGCATGGATCCTACATTTCGCGAATTTATTGGGCATAATGCATTAGCAATTGATTTAATTAATATTGCGCCACTCGATGATTTACATCATCCCAAAGGTATGATTAAAGAAGCACAGGATTTAGCAGCCGCTGCATTCGGTGCAGATCATACTTTCTTTTCTATTCAAGGTACAAGTGGTGCTATTATGACAATGGTGATGAGCGTTTGCGGTCCTGGTGACAAAATCCTAGTACCACGAAACGTGCATAAGTCAGTAATGTCAGCTATTATTTTCTCAGGCGCAAAACCGATTTTCATGCATCCTGAAATCGATCCGAAGCTCGGTATTTCTCATGGAATCACAATTCAATCTGTCAAAAAAGCACTTGAAGAGCACTCAGATGCAAAGGGCTTACTTGTTATTAACCCAACGTACTTTGGGTTTGCTGCAGACTTAGAACAGATTGTACAATTAGCACATTCTTATGACATCCCTGTACTAGTCGACGAGGCTCATGGTGTTCATATTCATTTTCACGATGAATTACCCATGTCAGCGATGCAAGCTGGTGCAGATATGGCAGCAACAAGTGTTCACAAATTAGGAGGCTCTTTAACTCAAAGTTCTATTCTTAATGTGAAAGAAGGCTTAGTGAATGTAAAGCATGTCCAATCTATTATTAGCATGCTTACGACTACATCAACTTCTTACATCTTGTTAGCATCCCTTGATGTTGCGAGAAAACGTCTTGCTACAGAAGGAACAGCACTCATAGAACAAACAATACAATTAGCTGAACATGTTCGTGATGCTATAAATTCTATTGAGCATCTTTACTGTCCTGGAAAAGAAATGTTAGGTACAGATGCTACCTTTAACTATGATCCTACAAAGATAATTGTATCTGTAAAAGATTTAGGTATTACCGGCCACCGAGCTGAAGTATGGCTTAGAGAGCAATATAACATTGAAGTAGAACTCTCAGATCTATACAACATACTATGTCTTATCACTTTGGGAGATACAGAAAGTGATACAAATACACTTATTGCAGCTTTACACGATTTAGCAGCAACATTTAGAAATAGGGCAGATAAAGGTGTTCAAGTACAAGTAGAGATTCCAGAAATTCCAGTGCTAGCACTTTCTCCTCGAGATGCTTTTTATTCGGAAACAGAAGTCATTCCATTTGAAAATGCAGCGGGTCGTATTATAGCTGATTTTGTTATGGTTTATCCGCCAGGGATTCCAATCTTTACTCCGGGGGAAATTATTATACAAGAAAACTTAGAGTATATTCGTAAAAACTTAGAAGCAGGTTTACCTGTACAAGGTCCTGAAAATATGACATTACAAACATTACGTGTTATTAAAGAGTACAAGCCTATCAGTTGATAGGCTTTTTTTTCACCTTTTTTCCTTTTCTTCATACGATACTTAAGAATGTAACGTATAGGTGGGGATACTATTATGATTGTAATAGGCCGTTCTATTGTACATCCTTATATTACAAATGAATATGAGCCATTTGCAGCAGAGAAACAACAAATTTTATCAATAATGGCAGGAAATCAAGAAGTTTATTCCTTCCGAACAGCTGATGAACTCAGCTTTGATCTCAATTTACGAGTTAATATTATTATCTCTGCACTAGAGCTTTTTCAAAGTGGATTTCAGTTTCGTACATTTCAACAATCCTTTTGCAACCCCCAGTATTGGAAAAGAACGTCTCTTGGAGGATTCGAGCTTCTTCCAAACATACCACCTTCTATTGCCATACAGGATATTTTCAAAAACGGAAAACTATATGGAACTGAATGCGCAACCGCTATGATCATTATTTTTTATAAAGCTTTACTATCATTGTATGAGGAAGAAACTTTCAATCGTCTATTTGCAAACCTTTTACTTTATACATGGGACTACGATCAAGATCTAAGGCTCATAACAAAAAACGGTGGCGATCTTGTTCCAGGTGACCTCGTTTACTTTAAAAACCCACAAGTGAATCCAGCTACGATTGAGTGGCAAGGAGAAAACACAATCTATTTAGGAAATTTCTTTTTTTACGGACATGGCGTGGGTGTAAAAACAAAAGAAGAAATTATTTATTCATTAAATGAGCGAAGAGTCCCTTACGCTTTTATTTCAGCTTTCTTGACTGATACTATTACCCGTATCGATAGCCGTATAATGAGCCAATACGCTTCTTCTAGTACACCACAGACATCCATAAGTTTTATTCCAATTAGAGATGATGCAATCGTTGCAACAGTTGGTCATACAACTACAATTTATTAAAAAAGCGCCTACACATGTAGGCGCTTTTTCTTATTATTAAGCTTTTGTATGTTCTTTATGGTCACATTCGCAATGAGATCCACATTTCCCGTATAGTACTGTTGATTTTTCATCTTCAAAATGTCCAATTGTTCCTTCACATACTTGGCATACGATTGTTCCCATTTTCATTTCCCCCTGAGTTTTAATAGTAATCTATTTATTTATCATTAAGCTTTCGCATTATCTTTTCTAGCACAGTCACAATTTGTTCCACATTTTCCGTAAAGTACCGTCGTTTTCTCATCTTCAAAATGTCCGATTGTTCCTTCACATACTTGGCATACGATTGTTCCCATTTTTCATTTCCCCCTAAGTTTATGGTCCTAAAAACTTTTAGCTGTCCATTTCCTATCAATTATTGGGCTTTTGTATGCTCTGTGTGATCACATCCGCAAGATCCACATTTCCCGTAAAGTACCGTTACTTTCTCATCTTCGAAGTGTGCAATTGTACCTTCACAATCTTGACATACGATTGTTCCCATTTTTCATTTCCCCCTAAGTTTATAATCCCAAAAACTTTTTGTAACCGCTTAACTTTCTGTCTTTATTTTAATATGTTATACTTTTTACGTCAATAGGTTTTTAGTATAACACATTAAATATTTTTAATTTAAATTAGTATGCGATATTCAAATAAAAAACAGCCATATTTATAAGTACGACTGTTTCAAAATAATTATTCTTCATATTCCGCATGTAAAGAAGTTGACGGAACTAGAAATTTGAAAAACTGAGCTAACTCCTTTGCTTCCTCTTCTGATCCTAATTTAAAAATCTCCTGTATATATTGAACATTCTCTACATCATCTCGTCCGAGTAAAGTAGACCTTCCTGTTTGCATACAAACAATGAGCGGCTTTCCAAAAAACATATTTGTATAAATAACACCAAAATCATAACGTGTATCATGTGTCATAAACCCTAAAAATCGTACCTTCACACTTTCATGCTCATCATACAATTTTTCAAACATTGGTTTCCACCTTTCTACATCACGTTTCATTAATAGTATATTAAACAAAACATGTCATACTCCTTTTAATTGTCAAAAAATTCAGTAGGATGTAGAATGATAGTATTCTACTAAGTTAGGGGGAACTTATATGCAACACGCCTTTATTACGCTTGTACCGAAATCCAACCAACAATCAGTTTCAATAGATGATATAAAACAACTTTTTCATTATTATAAAACAGTTACTTCTAAAACTGGTGCCCAAATTAATTACACGTATACAAATACCGCTTTTCCTTATGAAATTTTAGATACATCTACAACAACATTAAAACTTCAATCCACTCACGACCGGTATGACTCAATTTATATTGGTGTTGGTATAGAAAATGAACAATCTTTCATCCAAGTTTCTTTACCACCTAATGCAACATTTGGTGACAAAGGGAAAGCAAATGAATTTTGCCGTTTTTTAGCGAAGAAATTAGAAGGAGAGTTACAATTATTTAATGGAAGAACAATGTATTTTTATAAACGCTAATTTAAAAAATAGATAATATGATTAAAAATAATATACAATTCGAACATGTAAGAAATAAAGCTTGCTTTCTTACGTGCAATACAAAATATGCTATTACATAGGCTAAATATAGAAATACGAAAAAAAGAATAACTTTATAATGAAACTTATCACCATTCGATAATGTTAATACAGTGGAAAAGCCACTCCATAGTAGTAAATGATAAAATATAACATGTAATATTTTCATGGAACCTTCTCCTTTGACATGCTCTATTTTATTAATATATGGGGTTAAGTTTGAATCAATTACATATTATAGGATGATATATATTACCTTTGAAGTAAGTTAAGCCGGAATCATTTGTTAAAGTATTATATATTCATTCGACAAGTACGTTTAAAGACCTTGCAAGTCATTTGATGAAAATAAAAATAGCCCCTCTCTTACAATAAGAGAAGGGCTATTTACATTACTTAAATTATTTTACAATGTGAATTGGCATTCCAAGAGCAACTTCAGCTGCTTCCATTGTGATTTCACCTAATGTTGGGTGAGCATGGATTGTTTGAGCGATATCTTCAGCTGTCATTCCAGCTTCGATAGCTAAACCAATCTCAGAAATAATATCAGAAGCACCTGCACCTGCAACTTGAGCACCTACAAGAAGACCATCTTCTTTACGTGTTACAAGTTGTAGGAAACCGTCAGTGCTGTTTAATGATAATGCACGACCGTTAGCAGCGAATGGGAACTTAGATACAGTTACAGTCATTCCAGCTTCTTCAGCTTGTTTTTTAGTGTAACCAACAGATGCTAGCTCTGGATCAGTGAAGCATACTGCAGGAATCCCGATGTAATCGATAGCTGATGCATGGCCACTAATTGCTTCTACAGCTACTTTACCTTCGTAAGAAGCTTTGTGAGCTAATGGTGGTCCAGGAACGATATCACCGATTGCATAGATGTTTGGTACATTTGTACGACATTGCTCATCGATTTCGATGATGCCGCGGTCAGTCATTTTAACTCCAACTTGCTCAAGACCGATCTCTTGAGTGTTTGGACGACGACCTACAGTTACTAATACGTAATCTGCTTCTACAGTTTGGATTTCACCTTTAACTTCAAAGCTAACTTTTACGCCAGTTTCTGTTTCTTCAACGCCTTTAGCCATAGCTTTTGTATGGATATTTACGTTACCTTTTTTCTGTAGAGCACGTTTAACAACAGAGCTCATAGCTTTTTCGAAACCAGCTAAGATTTCGTCGCCAGCTTCTACTACAGTAACTTCTGTACCGAAGTTAGCATATGCAGTACCTAATTCCATACCGATGTAACCGCCGCCGATTACAACAAGTTTTTTAGGAATTTCAGGTAAGCTTAAAGCACCTGTAGAGTTGATAACACGTTTAGAGTATTTGAATCCTGGAATTTCGATTGGTGTAGAACCAGTTGCAAGAACAGCATTTTTAAACGTATAAGTTTGAGCTGCATCTTCAGTCATAACGCGTAATGTATTAGCATCTACGAAGTAAGCTTCACCGCGAATGATTTCAACTTTGTTACCTTTAAGAAGGCCTTCAACACCGCCAGTTAATTTCTTAACTACGCCGTTTTTCCATTCTTGAACTTTTGTAAAGTCAACTTTTACGTTTTCTGCAGTAATACCCATGTCATCAGAATGCATTGCATTCTCATAACGATGACCTGCATTGATTAACGCTTTTGAAGGAATACATCCAACGTTTAAGCATACGCCACCAAGGTTAGCTTTTTCAATGATTGCTACCTTTTGACCTAATTGTGCTGCACGAATTGCCGCAACGTATCCACCAGGACCTGCACCAACAACGACTGTATCTAATTCAATTGGGAAATCTCCTACTACCATTGTTATTACGCCTCCATTACTAATAATTGTGGGTCATTCAATAGACGTTTAATTTGGTTTAACGCTTTTTGAGCAGTTGCACCGTCAATTAAACGATGGTCAAAGCTTAGAGATAATGCTAATACTGGAGCTGCAACGATCTCACCGTTTTTCACAACTGGTTTTTCAGCGATACGGCCGATACCAAGGATTGCTACTTCTGGGTGGTTGATAACTGGAGTGAACCATTGTCCACCTGCAGAACCAATGTTTGTAATTGTGCAAGAAGCACCTTTCATTTCAGCTGGAGCTAGACGACCTTCACGTGCTTTACCAGCAAGATCATTGATCTCGTTAGAGATTGTGAAGATAGACTTACGATCTGTATCTTTAACAACTGGTACTAATAGACCTTTGTCTGTATCAGCTGCGATACCGATGTTGAAGTAATGTTTATGAACTACTTCTTGAGATGCATCGTCTAAAGAAGTGTTTAACATTGGGTATTCACGTAATGCAGATGTTAAAGCTTTAACAACGTACGGAAGGTAAGTTAATTTAATACCTTTGTCAGCTGCTACTGCTTTGAACTTCTTACGGTGAGCAACAAGTTCTGTTACATCTACTTCGTCCATTAATGTTACGTGAGGAGCTGTGTGTTTAGAGTTAACCATTGCTTTCGCAATCGCTTTACGGATACCACTCATTTTCTCACGAGTTTCTGGATATTCACCAGCTGGGATTGGTTGTGCTTTTGGTGCTTCTTCTTTCGCTGCTGCTGGAGTAGCTTCTACTGCTGCTGGAGCCTCAGTTGCTGCTACAGTTTGTCCACCATTTGCAAATGCATCGATGTCAGCTTTTACGATACGGCCATTCTTACCAGTACCAGCTACTTTATGAATGTCTACACCTTTTTCACGAGCGTATTTACGAACAGATGGCATAGCGATTACGCGCTCATTTACTACTTCTGCAGTTGCTGCTGGAGTAGCTTCCGCTGCTGGAGCTTCTACTGCTGCTTCTTCAGCTTTTGGAGCTTCATCATGATCGTCACCTTTAAATTTAAGGTTTTCGTATCCAGGAGCATCAAATTTAATTAATGTATCTCCTACGATTGCAACTGTTCCTTCTTCTACAAGTACTTCAAGTACTTTACCTTTAACAGGAGAAGGGATTTCTACTACTGCTTTATCATTTTGTACTTCAAGAAGTACATCGTCTTCGTTTACTTCATCGCCTGGTTTAATAAACCATTTTACGATTTCACCTTCGTGGATACCTTCACCGATATCTGGTAGTTTAAATTCAAATGCCACGGAATTCAGCCCCCTGATTCATTTCATTATTATGGAATATGTGCAAAAGAAACCAGCATGTGCTGATTTCTTTTGCACATGAAAAGCTAAAAATTAGAAGTTCATTACTTTGTTTACAGCTTCAACAATATCTTTGTGGTTTGGTAACCATACGCTCTCTGCTTGAGAGAATGGGAATACTGTATCAGCAGCTGCAACACGTACAACTGGAGCTTCTAAGTTTAAGATTGCACGGTCGTTAATTTCCGCTACAACGTTAGCTGCAATACCAGCTTGTTTTTGAGCTTCTTGAACTACAACTACGCGACCTGTTTTTTCAACAGAAGCGATGATTGTTTCGATATCTAATGGTTGAACTGTACGTAAGTCAACAACCTCTAAAGAGATACCTTCTTTTTCAAGTTCTTCAGCAGCTTTTAATGCAGCGTGAACCATAGCACCGTAAGCGATAACTGATACATCTGTACCTTCACGTTTGATATCAGCTTTACCTAAATCAATTGTGTAATCACCTTCTGGTACCTCTTGACGGAATGAACGGTACAATTTCATATGCTCTAAGTAGATAACTGGATCGTTGTCACGAATCGCAGAGATTAAAAGACCTTTAGCATCGTATGGAGTAGATGGAATAACAACTTTTAGACCAGGTTGTTGAGCCACTAATCCTTCTAAGCTATCAGCATGTAGTTCAGGAGTATGAACACCACCACCGAATGGAGAACGAACTGTTACTGGAGCAGTCCAACGTCCACCAGAACGGTAACGCATACGAGCTAATTGACCAGAAATTGAATCCATTACTTCATAAACGAAACCGAAGAATTGGATTTCTGGAACTGGACGGAATCCTTCAAGTGCAAGACCAACTGCAAGTCCACCAATACCAGACTCTGCAAGTGGAGTATCCATTACACGATCTTCACCAAATTCAGCTTGTAAACCTTCAGTAGCACGGAATACACCGCCGTTTACACCAACGTCTTCACCAAATACAAGTACGTTAGGGTCATTTTTCATTTCAACGCGTAAAGCATCAGTGATTGCTTGAATCATTGTCATTTGAGCCATGGCTTACTTCGACTCCTTTTCTTTGTAGATTTCATATTGTTCAGCTAAGTTGTAAGGCATTTTTTCGTACATGATTTCCATTAAATCAGTTACTTTTTGTTTTGGAGCTTGGTCAGCCTTAGCAATTGCTTGTTTGATATCTTCTTTTGCTTCTTCGATTACTGTCTCTTCAACTTCTTGAGACCATAGTCCTTTAGCTTCTAAGAACTTACGGAAGCGTACGATTGGGTCTTTTTGTTCCCATTCGTTTTCGATATCTTTTGTACGGTAACGAGTTGGGTCATCACCAGCCATTGTATGTGGACCGTAACGGAATGTTAAAGTCTCGATTAAAGTAGGGCCTTCGCCATTTACTGCGCGCTCACGAGCGAAAGCAGTTGCTGCGTATACAGCTAATGGATCCATACCGTCTACTTGAATTCCGTAAATACCTGCTGCTACTGCTTTTTGTGCTACAGTTTTAGCTGCAGATTGCTTTTCTACTGGAGTAGAGATTGCATAACGGTTGTTTTGAACAACGAAGATTGCTGGAGCTTTGAATGCACCTGCAAAGTTCATACCTTCGTAGAAGTCACCTTGTGAAGCACCACCGTCACCAGTGTAAGTAATTGCAACAGATTTTTTACCACGTAGTTTCATACCTAACGCAACACCAGCAGTTTGGATGATTTGCGCACCGATAATGATCTGTGGAGCTAATGCATTTACATTCTCAGGCATTTGGTTACCCATGAAGTGTCCACGAGAGAATAAGAATGCTTGGTATAATGGTAATCCGTGCCATACTAATTGTGGTACATCACGGTATCCTGGTAAGATGAAGTCTTCTGCTTCAAGTGCGAAATGACTTGCTAATTGAGAAGCTTCTTGTCCAGCTGTAGGTGCGTAGAAACCTAAACGTCCTTGACGGTTTAAAGAAATAGAACGTTGATCTAATACGCGAGTATACACCATACGACGCATTAATTCTTTTAATTGGTCATCAGATAATTCAGGCATAGCTGCTTCATTCACAACTTCACCGTTTTCATTTAAAATTTGTAATGTTTCAAATTGAGCTGCGATAGCTTTCATTTGCTCATCAACATTAAATAGGGTCTTTTTTGTTTTAGTACCCATTCCGTTCACCTCTTCCTCTCTTGAACCATATTCTGAAACGCTTTCACTGGCTATTTTCCAGTTTAAAAAGCGCAACGATGTAAACCAACATGTTTGTATGTCGGTTGAGAATAATTTTGTGTACCTAACAATCTGTACTAATGTTTTTTCAGAAACATATTAATACAATCTTGATCACGTTTTTTAGTTTACAACTATTCTAATTACGATGTCAATTACTTTGAATACGTTTTTTTATAAATAATATGCAGGTTTCTACTACACAAACGTGTTTTTATTTTTTACATCTGTATTAGTAAGCATTGACCTACTGTTATATTATTCCCTTTTTCACTTATTTTTTCTCTTAGAATAATATGTAAACGATTTAATTCTCTTTAGTTTTTCTCTCTTCGTAACAAAAATATACAAACTACTCTTCCTTTTTTAGGTAAATACCTATACATTTCTACCCTCTCTTCCATACATTATAGTAACCGCAGTATTAGCGGGAAATAATAAAGGAGGTCATCTCATGTACGGATACTCATATTGCTATCCAACTTGTTCATATCCTTCCTACGGTTATGGCGGTTCTTGTGGCGGGTCTGGACGCGGCTTCGCCTTAATCGTTGTGTTGTTTATTCTTTTAATTATCGTTGGTGCTGCTTGCATTCGCTAATGTAAAACGAAACAACTATGGAAAGAAAAAGACGGCTTTGCCGTCTTTTTCTGTTTATCACATACATAACCTACTCTATAATAGAACGATTTCCAAAATGCCTTCCCTTTCTTGCCGATGACTTTTTCCATCTCCTTTGGTAGACTAAAGAGGAAAGGAGAGATTACATATGCTTACAATGAAAGATGTTATTCGCGAAGGAGATCCTATTTTGCGCAACGTTGCAGAAGAGGTGTCATTACCGGCAAGCGAAGAAGATACAACTACCTTAAAAGAAATGATTGAATTCGTAATAAATAGCCAAGATCCTGAAATGGCTGAAAAATATAGTTTACGCCCTGGAATCGGATTAGCGGCTCCGCAAATCGGTGTTTCAAAAAAAATGATTGCAGTTCATGTAACCGATGCGGATGGTACATTATATAGCCATGCATTATTCAATCCAAAAATCATTAGCCATTCTGTTGAACGTACATATTTACAGGGTGGTGAAGGCTGTCTATCTGTAGACCGCGAAGTACCTGGTTATGTTCCTCGTTATACAAGAATTACAGTAAAAGCAACTTCTATTAACGGAGAAGAAGTAAAATTACGTTTAAAAGGTTTACCAGCAATCGTATTCCAGCACGAGATTGACCATTTAAATGGCGTTATGTTCTATGACCATATCAATAAAGAAAATCCTTTTGCCGCTCCTGATGATTCCAAACCTCTAGAGCGATAATAATAAAGAGGCGGAAGTTAATCTTCCGCCTCTTTATTATGAAATGGGTTCCATATTCACTTATAACAATCCAGCCCACTTTAGTCCATGATATATACCGTCTTCATTAACATCCTTTGTCACATGATTTGCAAGTTTTTTCAAGTCTTCATGGCCATTTCCCATCACAATACCTGTGCCAACGGCTTCGATCATTTCTAAATCATTTAAGCCATCTCCAAATGCATACACTTGGTCACGATTAAAACCTAACTTTTCAATGTATTTCTCAATTCCTTTTGCCTTAGAACCACCATTCGGAATGATATCCATTGAATATGCATGCCAACGAATAAAATGAAAATCTGGATAATGATTAATAAACTTTTCCTCTTCATTTACTTCACAAAAAAGTAGTGTTTGATAAATATTACGTTCCTCATAAAAATTAGGCTCATATGTTGGATGCTCAAAGTTTAAGCTTCCAAAGCCTTCTTTCACATAATCATGATATTCCACTGATGCTCTCATATCTTGATGGTCAAGATATACAAGTGGATATCCTTCTTGTTTTGCAAACTGAGTAAACCTATGTAAAGCATCTGGATTTAACGGATTATTAAATATTACCTCATCTTCAAAGACAACATATTGCCCATTAAAACTAACATAATTATGTATATCAAGTTCCTTACGAATATCTTCGAACATAAATGGCGCGCGGCCTGTCGCAATTGCTACATGTACACCTTTTTCTTGTAACTGTTTTACTGCATCTCGTGTAGATTGCGGAATTTTTTTATCATGATCTAATAATGTTCCATCAATATCAAAAAAGACAATTTTATCATTCATTTGTCAAAATCCTTTCTGGCACTCTATATTCCTATTTTGAATATCACTTTTCAAATTCTAAAAAAAAGTATAACATATTAAACATCTGTGAAGAAAGCGTTCCCTTTCTGACCTTATTTATAAACTTTGCATATATATATTAGTAAAACATGTGGATACTTGTTCGGATGAATTTTCTTTTCCATTCTTCCTCATACTATACCTATAACTAACGGCTACTAATCGTTACTATAGAATAACTTTCACTGTATGGGAAAGGACAAGATTCACCCTTCACTTTTGTCCTATCTCTTATATCAGAGATAGAGTTTTCACTAGTAATAGGCATGTTTAAAATAAGGAAAGGAAGGAGTAATCATGCTGAAGAAGCTGAAGAAAAAGCTCAAGCGTTATTTAAACGGTCTAGTCCGTAAAAAGACAATCGCTTAAATTGTGCCCATTTCGGGCTTTTTCTTCATTCTCATTCGAAAAAACATGAAAATCGTGACTGTTTGCTTTATAATAAGTAACAGATAATGCAAAACATAGACAAGGAGAGGTTTTCCAAATGATTTTTAAAGTATTTTATCAAGAAAAATTAACTGAGGTTCCAGTACGTGAAAATACAAAAGTTTTATATTTAGAGGCTACGTCTGAAAAGGATGTTCGTACAAAATTAAATAAGTTCGCATATAATATCGAGTTTGTTCAGTCTGTTACTGGCGCTCATCTTGAATATGAAAAAGAAAACGCTGATTTAACATTAGCGGAAATCGTATAGCGATATGAAATTTCTAAAAAACGACCAAGTTGCTGTATTTGCTCTCGGTGGGCTTGGTGAAATCGGTAAAAATACATACGCTGTTCAATTTCAAGATGAAATTATTATAATTGATGCTGGAATTAAGTTTCCAGAGGACGAACTTCTCGGAATCGATTATGTAATACCAGACTACACTTATTTTGTGCGAAACGAAGATAAAATTAAAGGGTTATTCATTACACATGGTCACGAAGATCATATCGGCGGAATCCCTTACCTATTACGTCAAGTGAACATTCCGATTTACGGCGGAAAATTAGCAATTGCACTCATCAAAAACAAATTAGAAGAACACGGCTTACTTCGTAAAGCAAAACTTTACGAGATTCAAGAAGATGACGTTATTAAATTCAAAAAAACGTCTGTATCCTTCTTCCGTACAACTCACAGTATTCCAGATTCGTACGGCGTTGTTGTGAAAACACCTCAAGGTCAAGTTGTTCATACAGGTGACTTCAAATTTGACTTCACACCAGTTGGTGAACCAGCTGATTTAACAAAAATGGCTGAAATCGGTAAAGATGGCGTACTATGTCTATTATCTGATAGTACGAACAGTGAAGTTCCAAACTTTACTATGTCTGAGCGTCGCGTTGGTGATAGCATTCAAGACATTTTCCGTAAAGTAGAAGGACGGATTATATTCGCAACCTTTGCATCAAATATCCACCGCTTACAACAAGTTGTTGAAGCTGCTGTTGAAAACAACCGTAAAGTAGCTGTGTTTGGTCGAAGTATGGAAGCAGCGATTGAAATCGGACAAAACCTTGGTTATATTCGTTGCCCGAAAGATACGTTCATAGATGCATCTCAACTAAACCGATTACCAGCTAATAAAGTTGTTATTTTATGTACAGGTAGTCAAGGTGAACCGATGGCAGCACTTTCACGTATTGCAAACGGTACACACCGCCAAATTCAAATTATTCCTGGAGATACAGTTGTTTTCTCTTCTTCACCAATTCCAGGAAATACAATTAGCGTAAGTCGTACAATTAACATGTTGTACCGCGCTGGCGCTGATGTAATTCACGGGAAACTTTCAAATATCCATACAAGTGGACACGGTGGACAAGAAGAACAAAAGTTAATGTTACGTCTAATTAAACCGAAGTACTTCATGCCAATTCATGGTGAATATCGTATGCAGCGTATGCACATGAACATAGCAAATGATTGTGGCATCCCTGAAGAAAATTGCTTCATTATGGATAATGGCGATGTTCTTGCTTTACGTTCGGATGAAGCTAGCGTAGCTGGAAAAATCCCATCTGGTTCGGTCTACATTGATGGAAACGGTATTGGAGATATTGGCAATATCGTATTACGCGATCGTCGTATCCTTTCTGAAGAAGGACTTGTAATTGTAGTTGTAAGCATTGATATGAAAGAATTTAAAGTTGCAGCAGGACCTGATATCATCTCACGCGGTTTCGTTTACATGCGTGAAAGCAGCGATTTAATCAATGATGCACAAACATTAATTACAACTCATTTAGAAAAAGTAATGGAGCGTAAAACAACACAATGGTCTGAAATTAAAAATGAAATTACAGACACATTAGCCCCATTCCTATATGAAAAAACGAAACGTCGTCCAATGATTTTACCAATCATTATGGAAATATAAGAAAAAGGACAATGCCATGAAGGCATTGTCCTTTTCTCTTATCTTAAAAAGTGTTTAAATCGATCCACTTCATCGTCATGACCAATGACAATTAATATATCTCCTGCTTGAATATTCTCCGTAGCTCGAGGGGATACGATAACTTCTTTGCCTCGTTTAATTGCTACAATATTCAATCCAAACTTCGCACGAATATCTAATTCAATTAAAGAGTGCCCATCAATTTTTTTATTCGCAATAATCTCTACAATACTATGCTCATCTGAAAGCTCAAGGTAGTCTAGCACATTGCTTGATGCAATATTATTAGCAATCCTTTTTCCCATATCACGTTCTGGATGCACAATATGATCTGCACCTATTTTACTTAACACTTTTTCATGATAATCATTTTGAGCTTTTACAGTAATATTTTTTACACCCAACTCTTTCAAAATCAAAGTCGTTAAAATACTTGAATTTAAATTATCTCCAATAGCAACGACTACGTGATCAAAATTTCGAATACCAAGGCTTTTTAATACCATCTCATCTGTTGAATCTGCAATTACAGCATGCGAAGCTATATTTGCAAATTCATTAATTTTATCCTCATCTGAATCGATTGCCATTACTTCCATACCTAATTGAGCTAGTTCTCGGCAAATACTTCCACCAAAGCGACCAAGTCCAATGACAGCAAATTCTTTTTCTTTCTCACCCACAAGAATTCCTCCAATAACTTCAAGTACTATTTATTTTCAGTGTAACACACTTTATATGCGTCACAAAAACTGTAATTAGCTCTTATTTTTGTTTTTGTATATAAAAATATTGTTGCAAGTAAAAAGCGATACCAACAAGTAGCATAGCAAATACAAATATATTTCCAAAAGAACTAAATGTTTCAAAAACGAATAATAATGTTTCTTGACCAAAAAAGGCAAATAGAAGCTGTGTGAATGCAAATAACAACGCCCATATGTAATGATGTTGATGGAATAAATAATGCGTTGCACCTAAAAAAGCAATAAACGAAACGATAAAGATCCACCAATTTTCTAAAAATAGTTGCCAATTAGAAAATTGATATCCATTTACTAATATCGCAATAAGCGCGATAACTGCCATCGTCGGCACACTCCAAAATAATGCCCGTCCTCTAAAGAAACGAGTACCTTTAACATCTCCTTTTTCATGTGCAATATATGTTAGTACTACTGTGCTTATATACAAAACAGAAAGAATTGTTAAAACGATAATAAGCCAAAAATGTAATTGATAATATTCATGCTCTATATTTGTCACGATTGCAGCTAACATGCACGGAGTTAACATTCCCGTCCAACCATCTACTTTTCTTTCATTCCAAAAGACCGTATTACCAATCCTTATTCCTAACAACATAAAAATAATAATACCCAATACAAATAACGTAGTTTTATTCCCTACTAAACTCGTTGAGAAAGCAATTAATCCAATAAATAAAAAGAGCACAAACCCATTCATAATTTCTAGTACAGGTGATAAATATCTCTTCACCCATTTGTATGTTTCGTCATATTCATTATTATCTACTAGACGATAGGCATAAAAACTTATCCCAAAATAAACCGCCGCAATAATAACATACGCATATAAGACGAAACATAAAATCGCACTGCTAATTTGCACGTAATTCCCCACCCTTTTTTCTATGTTTCACATTGATTTTACACACTTTTCATACTAAAAGTAAATATATATAAGTTAGTCAAATAATTAATAATGAGCAGTGGCTAAACCCCCTGCTCATTATTAAAACAGTACAATTAACTTTAATTCTTCCATTTGTATGTAAATGTCTAAAATCAATCTATACGAGCGTTACTTACACCTCAGAACAAAAAGTTTTTTGGAACCTTCAAGAAAGCGGAAGTTTTATTTTCTATTCCCTTTCCACTTTACATATTGGCTTAAAAATGTAATTGCCTTTTCAATCACTTCTTCGTCTGGTTTTAATTTTGCATGATGTAAACCATATTCTGAATTTACTCCAAGCCAAAACATAAATCCAGGGATTTCTCGAAGCATATAACCAAAATCTTCACCTGTCATTGCCTCAGTACATGTAATAACATTCATATCAGTTTGTTTATGTACAAATTGCATAAACTCTCTCGTTAACTCTTCATGGTTATATACTTGATGATACATTGCTCCGTAATCTATAATCGACTCACACTGGAAAGAAGCTTCGATACCTGCAACAATTGCCTCAATTCTGCTTTTCACACGCTTCATTGATTCCACTGATAATGTTCGAATCGTTCCTTCTAAACGAGATTTTTCTGCAATAATATTTTGGACCGTACCACCTGTAATTTTCCCGATTGTAATTACTGCACTATCAAGAGGATTTACATTGCGACTAATAACGGATTGAAGCTGTGTAACAAGGTGACTCGCTGCAACAATCATGTCATTTGCAGTATGCGGATAGGCAGCATGGCCACCTTTCCCTTTTAAATCAATATATAATTCTGAAGTATTGGCAAATAACAGTCCTTCTTTCGTTGCAATTGTACCTACAGCGTATTCTGGTGCAATATGAAGACCAAGAATTATATTTGGTTTCCATTCTTTTAACTCTTCACTTTCTAACATAGGAAGAGCACCGCCTGGTCCTTCTTCTGCTGGCTGGAATAGAAATACAAGGTCATCATCTATTCTTTCGCTCACAACTTTCGTTAGAAGGCCTAAACCGATTGTTGTATGTACATCATGGCCACATGCATGCATCATCCCCTCATGAATAGAAGCAAACTCGTATCCAGTTTCCTCTGTAATTGGTAAACCGTCTATATCTGCACGATAACCTATTATTTTTTCGGGATTTTTTCCATTTACTTTAACGATTACACCCGTTTTCCATGTCTTCACTTCCACAAATTCATGAGAAAGTGTTCCTATATAATCTAAAATATACTGTTGTGTTTTCCATTCCTTAAATCCGATTTCTGGAATTCTATGTAGATCTCTACGAATTTGGACAAATTTGCTTACTGTCATTTTTGCACCTCTATCTATAAAAAGCGTAAGAGCCCTTTTACGCTCTTACGCTTTTTTTACTTTTTATTTCTCTGGGTTTAATTGACGAAGCTCTTGTTTAATTTCTGTTTTTGCTTTTGTCTTCTCATCAATTTCTTTAATTACACGTGCTGGAGTACCTGCAACAACTGTGTATGGAGGCACATCTTCTGTTACAACAGCTCCCGCTGCTACAACTGCACCTTTACCTACTGTAACACCCTCTAAAACAACTACGTTTGCACCGATTACTACATCATCTTCAACGATAACTGGTTTTGCAGAAGGTGGCTCAATAACACCTGCAAGTACAGCACCTGCACCTACGTGACAGTTTTTACCGACTGTTGCACGTCCACCAAGTACTGCATTCATGTCGATCATAGAACCTTCACCAATTACAGCACCAATGTTAATTGTTGCATTCATCATAATTACAGCGTTGTCACCAATTTCAACATGGTCACGAATAATAGCACCTGGCTCGATGCGAGCTTTAATACCTTTTAAATCAAGCATTGGGATTGCAGAATTACGACGATCGTTTTCTACAACGTAGTCAACGATGTGCTTATTATTCTCATCAAGAATTGTCTTAATTTCAGACCATTCTCCGAATAATACACCTGATTTTTTATTCACAAATGCTTGTACTGTTTCAGGGAATGTTACTTCTTTTAAATCCCCTTTTATGTATACCTTTACAGGAGTTTTCTTTTCACTTTTTTGAATAAACGAAATAATTTCGTTAGCATCCATCATTTTCATTCTTGTTGCCTCCTAAATCCATTTATAATGTTACTCTACCAAACGAAAGAGCGAGTAGCAAGATAATAATCTTATTTTTCCCTTTGAATTTCTTCTATAATTTCTAAAAATGCTTGCACTTGCTTCAACTGCCTTGCCGAGTCACTTGTTAACAACCATGTTTCTCTCGTCAGTTGAACAGGTGTTTTATACATATTTTCCTGTACTTCCTTTAAAACAGTAGAAGGTAAAAGGGCATAACCTATACCATTTAAAACAAGTTGTTTACATGTTTCAATTTGGTCAACTACAATTGTTCGCTTAGGCGGATTAGAAAATAAACCATACCACCAATTTTGTATTTGTCCATAATAAGTAGAGTCACTTTTAAATTGAATGAACGGCCTATTTGTTTCTTTTAACATCGAAATATCTTTTATTTCTTTATCAACTAAATACAGTTCATCTTCAAATAATTGTTGTTTCTGACCTTTATATTCTTGTGTGCCCCTCAGTATAGCAACATGAACGTCTCCTTCATAAAACTGCTTTTGCACTTCACTACTCCATCCAGTAAACAGCGATATCTTTACAGAAGGATATTTATGCACAAACTTTTTCAAAACAGGAGGGAGCCAATATTGACCAATAACTGACGCAACAGCTATTTTTAACGTTCCATGAGTTTCCGTTCTAAAAACAGCTAGCTCACTTTTTATATCTTCTTCCCTTTGCAACATTTCTTTAGCATAATTTGCTACTTTTTCCCCTTCAGGTGTAATTGTCAATCCTTTTTGTGAGCGAATAAAAAACTTCATTCCCCATTGTTTCTCCATAGATTGTAATCGTTGACTCAGCGCAGGTTGGGAAACAAATAAACGTTCCGCCGCTTTTCTCATATTTGATTCCTGAGCTAACACAACCATCATTTGAAAATCATCAATTTGCAACTTTCTCCCTCTTTCCTTAGCTTCCATACACCTTATTTTAATAAGCTTTTCATCCTTAATTTAGCCGAATGCTTTCATTCAGAAAATACAATTGTCCAGCGCAAACTTTCCTTATGTTTTATGTCTTTTTAAATATAATACATACACAAGTGATATGCACGAAAAAAAGTGACTTCTTCGTTTCTATGAAGTCACTTTTCTCACGTTATCGATTATATTGCCTTACTTTCTTATTCAACAATTTTAAAATAGCCCGACGTGTTAAAATCCCCTCAAAATAGCCTTCTTCATTAACAGCGCAAATAAAAGGATGATCAATTGTCATTTCTAAAGCTTTTGCAAATGAATCGTCTAATTTAAGAACAGGTATATCTTCCTTCATCACCTGCTCTACTTTCATATCATCGAGTCTTTCAAACTCAATACGCTCTAATCCTAACATACCATCTAATATCATGGCAGTACTAATCAAACCATGTAGTTTATACATTGGATCTAAGACAGGTATCGCCGAATATCCAGATTTCACAAGAACGAGTAAAGCATGTTCTAAACTATTTCCAATTTGGACATGAGCTACTTTTTCCGATGAAATCATTAAATCCTTCACAAGAATTTGTTGAAATTCGTCTTTCGGAATACTAATCATATTACATCCCCCATTTTCCTTTTTTCCTGCTTATGTTCACAACTCTATTCACATTTTATGACAGCGTTTTCATATTATTATTTTGTCCTAAATTTATTTCAATAAAAATACAATCACACAGCTATTTTAGCATACAGCACAAAAAAAGACTACCATTCTGAACTGAACCCAAAAAATTAGACAAATATATTAAGCAGCTACTAAGGATTGAACTCTGTATTGCACAGGGGACAATCCTTTTAGTTTTGT